>CACKIQ010000006.1 GCA_902600245.1 uncultured Pelagibacteraceae bacterium
TTAAAAGTACTGCTTCGAAAGTAAGAAAAATTGAAAAGAGAGATGTTGTAGCAGGATTTGCAGGATCAACAGCAGATGCTTTGACTTTATTTGAAAGATTAGAAGGTAAATTAGAAAAACATGCGGGCAACTTATCCAGAGCTGCTGTTGAATTAGCAAAAGATTGGAGAACAGACAAATATTTGAGAAGATTGGAAGCATTGATGGCTGTAGGAGATAAAAACAACAGTTATATAATTTCTGGCACTGGTGATGTTCTTGAGCCCGAAGGAGATGTAATTGGAATTGGTTCTGGCGGTAATTATGCTCTAGCTGCAGGAAAAGTATTAATGGAAGGAAAAATGTCTGCTGAAGAAGTTGCTAAAAAAGCGATTAAAGTTGCTGCAGATATATGCGTTTTCACAAATGATAATGTTAAAATTGAAAAAATATAATGGATAAATCAAACGTAACACAGCTACACCCCAAAGATAAAAATCAAAAAGAGGAAGCTTCTCTAGTAAGCTCTTTATCTCCTAGGGAAATAGTCTCAGAATTAGATAGATTTGTTGTTGGACAAAACAAAGCTAAAAGAGCTGTTGCTGTTGCATTAAGAAATAGATGGAGAAGACAAGCTCTTAAAGGTGAAATGAAAAATGAAGTTTTACCAAAAAATATTTTAATGATCGGGCCAACTGGAGTTGGAAAAACAGAGATTTCAAGAAGATTATCAAAACTAGCGGAAGCACCTTTTGTAAAAGTAGAAGCTACAAGATTTACAGAGGTTGGGTATGTAGGAAGAGATGTTGAACAGATAGTAAGAGATTTAATTGAGATTGCTATCTCAATGGAAAAAGTAAAAAAAAGAAAAGAAGTATATGCACAAGCTCAAAAAGCAGCTGAAGAAAAAGTGCTAGATGCTTTAGTTGGGAAAAAAGCAAGTCTTGCAACAAGAGAAAGTTTCAGAAAAAGATTAAGAAATGGTGATCTGGATGATAATGAAATCGAAATAGCAGTAAGTGATACTGGATCAGGTGGAGCCTCTTTTGAAATCCCCGGAATGCCTGGAGCAAATGTTGGTATGATCAATATTGGTGAAATGATTGGAAAATCGATGGGCAATAAAGAGAAAAAGAAAAAAATGACTGTGAAGGAGTCCCACGAAATTTTGATAAATGATGAGTCAGATAAACTAATTGAACAAGATAAAATTATTAAAGCTGCAAAACTTTCAACTGAAAATAATGGTATAGTTTTCTTAGACGAAATTGATAAAATTTCAGCAAGGACTGATCGTGTTGGTGGTGATGTTTCAAGAGAAGGTGTACAAAGAGACTTATTGCCTCTTATAGAGGGAACCACTGTAAATACCAAGCATGGTCCAATTAAAACAGATCATATTTTATTTATTGCATCTGGAGCATTTCAACTTGCAAAACCTTCTGATCTTCTTCCTGAATTACAGGGAAGATTACCAATCAGAGTTGAATTAGAGGCTTTAACAAGTGAAGATTTTAAAAGAATATTGAGAGAGCCAGATTTTAGTTTAATCAAGCAATATGTAGCTCTATTAAAAACAGAAAATGTAGATTTGGAATTTTCAGACGATGGAATTGACGCAATTGCAAATATTGCTTCAGAGGTTAATGCGACAGTTGAGAATATAGGTGCAAGAAGATTGCATACAATAATTGAAAAAATATTAGATGAGATAAGTTTTACAGCTACTGATAGAGCAGGAGAAAAAATAACGATTAACAAAGATTATATAAATAAAAACTTAGATAATTTAGTTAAAGATACCGATCTATCAAAATTTATTCTTTAATAATTATAAATATCCTAATTCTATCATTTCTTTATTAAGTTTTTTTTCTAAATTCTCCCTTAAATATTGTGGGATATTTTTTTTTCCATCATTTTTGGGTCCATATTTAAAAAAATCAACTTTTTTTGATATTGTTGGTGCTTCTTTAAAATTTTCTTTTTTTTCTAATTTTTGCAAATATTCAAAACTAGTTGTTTTTAATACGTTTTCTAATTTTTTTTTATCAATTTTCAAACTAGCATTAGAAATATTATGAATAAATTCTAAAACAGATATAAAATTTTTTTCTGGATCATTAATTAAATCCTCAAATTTTACTAATAAATACCTGTTTTTTTTTTTAAATTCTTTCCAAGAATTATAATTTGAAGCCCACGATCCAGAATGAATTACTGTTTGATTTATTGGATCACTTTTACCTCCAATGGTTCCAAAATTTAGAATTCTTTTTTGGGCCTCCTCCAGTGTTATTTCAGAGTGATTAGCATATGATTTTAAAATTTTTCTAGGGTCTCTTACTATATAAATCGCTCCTAGGGTATTTTTGTAATTTGTAAATGGATACCCATTAATGTTATTTAATCCGCTATGGGTTTTTAAAAACCTAATTGTCTTTCCATCCCTTCTATTTATTTCTTCCTGAGCAAAAATATAATGTTTCACTACCTCATTTTCATTAGAAACATCAACACCTAATCTTGTTAAAACGCCATTGTCTGGAAATTGTTTAATATTATCAAGCAAATCAAAATTAAAGTTACCATCTTGTGAAAATAAATATGCTGACAACATTGATCTCAACAATGTATTGCCACTTTTAGGATATGACGCTAGCCAAATAATCATTTGAAAAAATTTAATTTTGGGTATTTTAATTTAAACTTTAAAATCTATCCAGCCAGTAATTATAAATTTTTCACCGCTTTTTAAAATAGAACCATAATGTGCATGCGTCCACTCTGCAGGCCAAATTAATGTCTTTCCTTGCTCTGGTTTAACTTTAATTTTATAACTATCAAAATCTGTTGTACCTCCATGCTCCTCATTCACATCGTTCAAATAAGTCATCCAAGCAAATAATCTGTGTAATGTATTAACACTCGTCCGCTCAGAATGAAGTCGTGAAAAATGATCTCCAGAAGAATATTTTTGAATATTAAAAGGTCCTATACTAATTTTTTTTATAAAAGTTTTCAAAAATGGATACTGTTCTTTATAATCAAGAAAGCACTTATTCAAATGATTGAAATAAGTTACAAATATTTCATAATCTTTACTTTTTAAGCTTTCAGGATTTATTGTTATGTCAGTTGTTTTTTTTACTTCTTCATTGACTGTGTTTCCAGTTGTTACGCCTTTTTTTTGCAATACTGTATTATTTTTAAAAAAATGAATAATATTTTTGCATAACTCATTATTATTTATATTCCAGCTTCCAATAAAATGTGGGCTAGTTTGACTTGTTAATTCAATTCTTTTCATTTTATGTTTATCTTATCATCATCTAGCTCTATTACACCGGTTTCTTTTTGATAAACCGCTAATCCTTCCTCGAATTTACCGTTTCTAAATAAATTTCTTCTATAATAAGACAAAATTATTTTATTTTTTGGATAAATTTCAGCAAACTTTTTACAAAATTTGACAGCTTCATTAATCAATTTTAATTCAGATAAACAATATGCAATTTGTTCAACTATGATCTCCTGTTTGTAATCTTTTTTTAAGGATGAATCCAGCATTGACAAAGCCTTTTTAAAATTTTTAGTTTTAAGATAAAGTAAAGATAAATTATTTAACAATATTGTGTTCTCAGGTTCTATTTTTAAACATTTTAAATAATATTTCTCAGCCAGATCGTACTTGTTCAATTGAAAATAACAATTTGCAGTACTGTTTAAAGCAGGCAGAAGATTTTCTTTTTTTTCTAAAATATTTAATAATAATTTAATAGCACCATCATAATCACCTGTGGTTCTAAGTTTTTCTGCTTTATTAAAATTATTCTCTAAATCTTTATTTATATCTTTCATTAAATTATAAATATCCCAATTCTTTCATTTCTTTTTTAAAATTTTCTTCTATTTTTGATTTTATTTCTGGATCAAGAATTTTTTTCCAATCATTCTTTGCGCCTAAATTAAAAAAAGGTATCTTCTCACCAGTTTTTGAATCGGTCTTAGCTTCTCTAAATCCTTTTTCCTGTTCAAGTTTTTGCATTTTTTTAAATTCTGTTGACTCAATAACATTTCTAAATTTAGCTTGATCAATTTTAAATTTAATACCTTTAAGCTTACAAAGAAATTTAATTACTTTTCTAAAAGTTAAATCTTTATTATTGATTAAATCCTCGTATTTAATCAATAAGTATCTTCCTGGGTCTTTTAATGATTTCCAACTGTTATAATTTCCACTCCATGTTCCCATGTAAAGTGTTGTTCTTTCTGAATTTCTTGATGTTAGATCACCTTTATATTTATATAATTCAATCATGCTTCTTGCGGCTATCTCTAATGAAATTCCACTATGATGTGCATATGATGTAACAACATTTCTTGGATCTCTGACAATGTATATTACACCCAACGTATTATTTAAATTTGTAAAGGGTTTGTTGTCTATGTTGAAAAGATAACTATGTGTCTTTAAAAATTGAAGTTTTTCTTTTTGGTTTATTGACTCTTGTGCTTTGATATAGTTTTTAATAACTTCATTTTCATCAGTTATATCAATACCCATTCTTTCAAATAATTTACTAGAGGGAAATTGCCTTATATTTTCATTAAGATCAAAATTATAAACACCATCCTCTGAAAAAAAATATGCTGCTAACATGGATCTTAATAACGTATTCCCACTCTTAGGATAAGAAGCAAGCCAAACAAACATAATTAAATAATTTATATAAAAAGTTTTATCTATAGTTCTTTAAATATATATAAAAAGAACCAGTACCACCATCTTTTATATTTGCTTCCTTTAGTTCTATTATCTTGTTCATTAAATTTTTATTTTTCTTAATAAATTCAGGAACAGAATATTTTAATATACTCAAATCTTTTGAAACATATGGATTTTCGTAATTTTTTGAGTGCAAACCTTTACCGGTTACAATTATCAATTTTTTAACATTATTAAGATAAGAATTGTTTATAAATTCTTCGACTTTTTTATTAGCCCCCTCAAGAGTATATCCATGAAGATCAAGAGACTTTATTTGAAGAGAATCTTTTTTGAACTCGCTTTGATCTTTATCTTTTAATTTATCGTTACTTGCTAAAAAAGCATCCCAATCTTTTTTATCTTTGTCTGGTAAATCTTGACTCAATTATTTTCAACTTAATATATTTACTAATTGCCAATTAGGATTTGGCGACGTCATATCTCTTGAAAAAACCCATGTATCGTAAATTTTTTTAATTTTATCAGGACTTCCTGAAATTATTTTTTTATCTTTATCTTTAATGCAAGTTATTACCTCTGCAATAAAATCGACAGTAACATTAAGTATGTTACCAGATTTTTCATGTTCTTTTATTTTAGCAGAATTAATCCCAATAAAAGTAATTTCAGCATAATGACCTCTGTCATTTCTTTCTTTTAGAGCTTGATTAAACTGATCATAAATTTTTTTGCCTAAGAGAGATTTGCTAGTAGTAATTTTATTATCATTGTCACTGAAATCTGTGATTACCGTTTCATAGGCAATTTTTGCCCCTTTTAAAAAATCGTTTTGAGCATTTATGTCAAAATTTTCATTTACTTTTTTAGTTTGAACCTTTTCTACTTTCTTCAATACCTCCTGAAATTGCCCAGGGGCCTTTCCTTCAAAACCTGTTCTTTTTCCTAATATTCCTCTAAGCCTTAAAAAAATAAACCCAGCTATCATCGCCAATAGAATGATATCGATATATTCAAAACTATAATTCATATTTAGATAGTAATTACTATGTTGATTAATTTCAACCAGCAATTTAGATTAAGGACAAATGAACTCAATATTATTATGGATAATTCTAATTCCTATTATTGAAATTTATTTATTAATTAAAATAGGTTCGCAAATAGGCGCTATCAGTACAGTTTTACTTATTTTCACTACAGCTGTTGTAGGGATTTATTACGCAAAATATGAGGGTTTAAATACCCTTAAATCTGGGTTTATTCAACTTAGCAAAAATGAGATCCCAACTTATGAATTTTTATCAGGAGCAGCCATAGCATTTGCAGCATTGCTTTTAATAATACCAGGATTTGTCACAGATATTTTGGGTTTTCTAATGATATTTCCAATTAGCAGAAAATTTATTTTCACAAAAATTATTACAAATCGCAACAATGAAACAAACCAAAAAAATAATTTTATTGATGGTGAATTTGAAGATATAGATGACGACGAAAATGACAAAATCAGATAAATTTGAAATTCTGGGAAAATACATAAAAGATTTATCAAGTGAAACCCCAAATGTTGAGACTTATCTATTTGTGAGAGATTACATATCTAGCTATCAACTTGGAATTGATATTACATCTAAAGCTCTTAAAGACAAAGTTGTAGAAATAAATACAACTCTTAAATTTGAAGATAAAAAAAATAATAAAAAAAAATCTTATTTTGAAATAGTGTATGCAACAATTGTTAGAGTTAATGAAGGTGTAAAAGATAAAAAGGAATTAGAGAAAATAATATTGTGTGATGTTCAAGCTTTAATATATCCAGATCTTGAAAAAGCTATTTTAAATCTTCTTCATGATTCTGGTTATCCAGGTGTTAAATTTGAAAAAAAAATAAACTTTGAACAATTATATCAAGAAAGATTTAATTAAAAAAAATTCTTTTTCAAATTATTTTTTATATATTCTTCATGTTTTATAAATTCTTCTTCACTTACTTTAACTATTTTTTTATAATATTTATTGTTCGAATAAATATTGTTATCAATTTCAGTATTTTGATTTTGAAAATTTAAAGTTGGTTCTTTCTGATCAGTAAGATTTATGTAAACTTTTGCTAAAAGATCGCAATCTATCAAAGCAGTATGATTTATCCTTTTTGAATTATCGACACCATATCGTTTACAAAGTGCATCTAAACTTACAGATGAGCCTGGAAATTTCTGCTTTGCCAATTGCAAAGTATCTATAATTTCATTAGATAGTTTTTCTTTCCCAGCTATTTTAAGTTCATTATTTAAATGAGATAAATCAAAGTCTGCGTTATGTATAATGAGCCTTTTGTCCTGAATAAATTTCAAAAATTCATCAGCAACTTCATTAAATAATTTTTGTTTTGATAGAAATTCATCAGAATATCCATGTATCTCAAAAGCTTTATCTGAAACCTTTCTTTCAGGATTTAAATAACAATGAAACTTATTTTTAGTTGGGATTAAGTTTTCTAATTCTATACATCCTACCTCCACAATTCTATGGCCTTCTTTTACTGATATTCCTGTTGTCTCTGTATCTAAAACTATTTCTTTCATTTATAAATTTTATTAAGAATTGTTTTTATATCATTTTTAACAGAACTTTTTTTAAAATTATTTTTTATTATAAAATTAGATTTTTTCTTCTTTAATTTTGGAGATAATTGTATTTTTTGAAATAAATTAAATATTTTTTTGTTATAATTTTTTCTTTTTGTTAACCTTTTTAAAATATCTTTTCTGTGAGAGTCTACGAATATCAAAATATCTGATTTTTTGTTTATTTTATTTTCTAAGAGTAGTGGAATATCTAAAATTACAATTTTGCTACCTTGATTACGATTTAAAAAAATAATCATTCTTTTTTTTACTTCAATATGGACAATCTTAACAATTTTTTTTAAGTTAATTTTTTTTTCAAGTATGGCATTTGAAATCTCTTTCTTATCAACAGGGAATGAAAAGATAAATTTTGGGAATAATTTTTTTAATTTTTTAAAAACTTTTTTATCTTTTTTATAAATTTTTGCCACTTCTTCATCAGCATCAAAAACTGGATAGCCAAAACTCCTGGCAACAAACGATTTTCCAGAACCTATGTCTCCTAAAATTCCAATTCTTTTCATAAATTCAATAATTCAATAGTTTGTTCGTCTATATATGGTTTAATACCATGCCAAAGCTCAAATGATGCGAGGGCTTGATAAATAAACATTAGCTTTCCATTTTCTGATAAATTTCCGAGTTTTTTCCCTGTGTTTAAAAAATTTGTTTCACTTGGGTTATAGATTACATCATAAAATATTTTATTTTGTCCTACATTTTTCAAATCTAAATTTATTATTTCATTTTTAAGACCTAGGCTTGTAGCATTAATAATTATATCGAATTCAGGGATCTCTCCCCAATTTAAAACACTTATTTTTTCAAAACGATCTTTTAAGCTTAAGGCTTTTTCTTTCGTCCTGTTGCTAACACTAATTTTTGAGGTATTCATATTATTTAAAGCAAGAATTATTGAAGGAACAACGCCACCTGCCCCTAATATAAATACTCTTTTTTTTTCAATTGAAAAATTAAATTTTTTAAACGCTTGTTCAAAACCAAAAATATCCGTGTTGTGTCCAATTAAATTATTTTTTTCAACAGTTATAGTATTTACAGATTGAGTTTTTTCTGCGTCTGGACTTAATTTATCTAAATAAGGTATAATTGATTTTTTAAATGGCACAGTAATGTTTGCACCAGCTATTTTCTTTTGTTTAATTTCATTAACAAATTCCCCTAGTTCGATTAAAGTGAGTTCTTTTTTTAAGTACTCGGCTTTAATATTATTTTTTTTAATCCAATAATTGTGCAATTTTGGTGATAATGAATGACTAATTGGGTTACCGATTACAAAATATTTTTTCATCTAATTGTCTCTAAATATTCCTTTATTTTTTTTATTGGTAGGCCCATTATTGTATCCTCATCGCCACTTATGTTTGAAAACAAATTCCTGCCCTCTGACTCAATTTGATATACATTGTAAGCATAAAGATTTTCATCTGATATTTTGTCTAGATATTCTTTTAATTCTTTATCTGAAAATTTCTTCATCGTGAGATTTGCTTTATCAGTGTAATTCCACATCATTGTACCATTTTTAGATATACAGACTGAACTTATTAAATTGTGAGATTTTGCATTAAGTTTTTTTAAAATTAAAAAAGCTTCATTTCTACTTTCAGGTTTTGATATAAGTTCGCCCTCTAAATCTATTACACTATCTGCACCTAAAACTATTTTGCCAGGTTTGTTCATGCTTATTTTATTTGCTTTTAGCTCTGCTAAATTTTTAGAAATTATTTCGGGTGTAGCTTTATCTTTTATCATGGCTATCTTAACCGCTTCTTCATCTACGTTTGAAGGCTCTACATCACATTCGATATTATGCTTATCTAATATTTCTTTTCTTACTTTGCTTTTTGAAGCGAGAATAATTTTATTTTGCATTATTTAAATATATTTCGTGTATTTTAATTATTGATGCTGCTGTTTCTTCAACTGATTTTCTGGTTACATCAATTAATGGCCATTTATATTTTTGAAATGTTTTTTTAGCATCTAATACTTCTTTTTTAATAATCTCTAAATCTGTATATTTTATATTTTCTTTCTCTTTTAAAGAATTCATACGATTCTTTCTTAAATCTACTAATCTTTCTGGCTCTGTACTTAACCCAATCACACAAGTCATTTTAGGGTTTTGTTTTAACTTTTCAGGTAATGAGTTTTCATTGACAAGCGGTATATTTGAAGTCTTAAAACCCTTATTTGCTAAATAAATTGAAGTTGGAGTTTTGCTTGTTCGGCTTACACCAACAAGAATAATATCTGATTGATCTACATCATGTATCAGATTTCCATCGTCATGGTTCATCGTAAATTGTATAGCTTCAATCCTATCATAATATTCTTCATTTAATATATGTTGTCCGCTTGGTTCATGAGTTGCTTTTTGATTTAAAATTTTAGAGAAATTTAATATTAAGTTTCCTAATACTCCAAAACACGGAATTGTTTTACTTTGGCTTTCTTTTGATAAATATTTGGCTAAATTATTATCTACAATTGTATATAATATAATCGAATTTTTTCTTTTTTCTGCATCTTCTAAAATTTTTAAAATTTGATTTTCAGTTCTTGTAAAAGAATATGCGTGAACCTTATATTCTATGTTAAGAAATTGTGCTTTTAATGCTAAAAAAATTCTATCTAAAGTTTCTCCTGTTGAATCTGAAATGAGATAAATCTGATATGTATTAGTCATGAATAAATTGTTAATAAATCTGTATTATTTAAATTAAATTTCTCCTTTTAGTTTTTGTTTAAATAAGCTTGTAAAATGTGGTTTTTATCAACAATAATAATAAATGATTAAAAACAATCCACAAAAATTAGTATTAGTCAAAAAGCTTCATTTTAAACAGTTTTAATTGAAAAGAGTGTTATTAAAGTGTGTAAATAATGTGAATAAAAATTAATCACCTTTATTCACAAGATATACTAATACTAAAATAACTTATAATTCTTATATATATGAAACCTTTAAACAGAGTACTAATAGAAAAAGATACTTCTTATAATCCTATATGGATAATGAGACAAGCTGGAAGATATTTACCCGAGTTTAGAAAGATAAGAAAAGAAAATCCTGATTTTATAAATTTATGTTTGAATGAAAATTTATCATTTGAAATTACTTTGCAACCATTAAAAAGGTTTGATTTAGATGCTGCAATTATTTTTTCAGATATTTTAATGTTACCTTATGGACTTGGTCAAAAAGTAGAGTTTGAAAAAAATTTTGGACCAAAACTAGGTAAGTTTGATTTAAATAAAGTATCTAAAGTTGATCAAATTGATTTTACAGCCAAATTACATAAAGTTTATAAAGCTATTAAAAAAGTTAGTGAAGACTCAATTGTAAGCGATAAAAATACAATTGGATTCGTTGGTGCTCCATGGACACTATTAGTTTATATGATAAATAAGCAATCACCAAAAAAACAACTAAAACAAAATTTTTTTGAAGACAATTTTTTGATAAATAGAATTTTATTAATTATTGAAAAATTTTTAAAAATTCATATTAAAAATCAAATAGAAAATGGAGCTAATGTTATACAGATTTTTGATAGTTGGGCTGGCCTGTTAGATGAAAAAGATTTACCAAATTATGTATATACACCTACATTAAATTTAGTAAATTACGTTAAATCTTTAAATGTTCCAGTAATTTGTTTCCCAAGAGAAATTAAAAATTATAAAGAATTTTGTGAAGTTGTAAAACCAGATGCAATAAATATTGATTATAATTTAAATCCAAAAGAAATTGTAAAATATATTCAAATCCCAGTTCAAGGTGGACTTGATCCAAAAATTCTTCTAACTGATTATGAAAATTTAAAAAAGGAAACGTTAAAATATCTAGAAATTTTTAAGGATCATCCATATATATTTAATTTAGGTCATGGCATTTTGCCAGAAACAAATCCTATGATGGTTGAAAATTTAACAAAAATTGTAAGAGATTTTTAAATGATAGAAACAAATCATCCACTGATAAAATTTGGCAAAACTGGTGTACTTATTATTAATCTTGGAACTCCAGATTCTACCAATTGGTTTGATATAAGGAAATATTTAAAGGAATTTCTTTCAGATAGAAGAGTTATTGAGGTCAATCCTATAATTTGGAAAATAATTCTTAATCTTTTTATCCTTAATTTTCGGCCATCCAAAACAGCTAAAGCTTACAAAAAAATATGGATGAAAGAAGAAAACATTTCACCATTACTTTATTTCACGAAAAGACAAAAAGAAGAAATTTCAAAATCTTTAGCAAACGAAAAATTAATTATAGATTTTGCAATGAGGTATGGCAATCCAAGTATTAAAAATAAGATTTCTAAATTACAAGAACAAGGATGCGATAACCTTATTATTCTTCCACTTTATCCTCAATATGCAGCGGCAACCACAGCAACAGTTTGTGATGAAGTTTATAGGACACTTATGAAAATGAGATGGCAACCTTCTCTAAAAATTATACCACACTATGAGTCTGATCCAATTTACATAGAGGCTCTTGTTAAATCTATAAATAAAAAATTAGATGAAATTAACTGGAAACCTGATTTAATTATTGCGTCATACCACGGTATACCAAAAAAATATTTTGATGAGGGAGATCCTTATCACTGTTATTGCCATAAAACAACACGACTTATTTCAGAAAAATTTAATTCAGTAAAAATTAAAACAACTTTTCAATCAAGATTTGGTCCTCAAGAATGGCTACAACCTTACACTGATAAAACGTTGGAAAGTTTACCAAATGAAGGTATTAAAAATGTACTTACAATTTGTCCTGGATTTTCCTCCGATTGTGTAGAAACATTAGAGGAAATATTAATTCAAGGCAAAGAAACTTTTTTAAATTCAGGGGGCAAAAACTTTGATATGGTTCCTTGCTTAAACGATAATGATGATCATATCAATTTGTTAAAATCTTTAATTGAAAAAAATATTTGATCGATGAATTCTTACCTGCTTTTTAAATCTTTGCACTTAATAGCAGTTATTTCTTGGATGGCTGGTCTTTTGTATCTACCAAGAATATTTGTTTATCATGTTGAAAACAAACACAAAAAAGAGGCTACTGATATTTTTGAGATAATGGAAAAAAGACTTTTTTTCTACATTATGCGTCCAGCTATGATTTTTAGTTGGGTTTTTGGTTTTATTTTAATTTATTTAAATGATTTAGAAATATTTTCGCACTTGTGGTTTCAAATTAAAATTATTTTACTCATTTTTTTGTCATTATATAATGATTATTTAGGAAGATGCCTTGTATCATTAAAAAATTCTACAAATACAAAATCTGCAAAATTTTTTAGAATTATTAATGAAATTCCCACAGTAATTTTAATTATTGTTGTTTTTTTGGCTATTTTTAAGCCAATCTAGGGTTGAAATAACAATTATAGCATATATATTATTAATGTTGGTAAGTCCTTATCAAATATATAATCATGAATATTCAAGAATTAAAACTTAAATCTTCGGAGCAGCTTATAACTCAAGCAGAAGAGCTTGGTATAGAAAACGCAAGTACTTTAAGGAAACAGGAAATTCTTTTTGCTATTCTTAAAAAGGTAGCTGAAAAAGAAGAGATAACCGGCGTAGGTGTTCTGCAGCTACTACAAGATGGTTTCGGTTTCCTAAGGGCAATGGAGTCAAATTATCTCCCTGGACCAGATGATATATACGTAAGTCCAAGCCAAATTAGAAAATTTGGATTAAGAACAGGAGATACTGTTGAGGGTCCAGTAAGAGCCCCTAAAGAAGGAGAAAGATATTTTGCTTTATTGCAGGTAAGTAAAATTAATTTTGAAGAACCAGAAAAAACAAGACACAAAATTGCATTTGATAACCTAACTCCATTATACCCAGACAAACAGCTGGTGATGGAGGTTGAAACAACTAAAGTTGAAAAAAAAGCAGATCTTACACCAAGATTAATTGACCTAGTTAGTCCAATTGGAAAGGGTCAAAGATCAATAATTATTTCTCCTCCTAAAGCTGGAAAAACAATGATCTTACAAAGTATTGCAAATTCAATAGCAAAAAATTACCCAGAGTGTTATTTAATAGTTTTGCTTATTGATGAGCGTCCTGAGGAAGTGACTGATATGCAAAGGACGGTAAAGGGCGAGGTAATAAGTTCTACTTTTGATGAACCTGCACAAAGGCACGTTGCAGTCGCTGAAATGGTTATAGAAAAAGCAAAAAGACTAACCGAACATAAAAAAGATGTAGTTATTTTGTTAGACTCGATAACAAGACTAGGAAGAGCTTACAATGCAGTGATTCCAAGCTCAGGAAAAGTCCTAACTGGTGGTGTAGATGCAAATGCACTCCAGAGACCAAAAAGATTTTTTGGTGCAGCAAGAAATATTGAAGAAGGTGGTTCTTTAACAATTATCTCTACAGCTTTAATTGATACAGGAAGCAGAATGGATGAGGTTATTTTTGAGGAATTTAAAGGAACAGGTAATAGCGAAACAGTTTTAGATAGAAAAATTGCAGACAAAAGGATTTATCCAGCAATCGATATAACAAAATCTGGTACACGAAGAGAGGAATTGTTATTTGATAAAAATGATTTACAAAAAATGAATGTGCTTAGAAGAATTATTGCTCCAATGGGAACCATGGATGCTATAGAGTTCATAAATTCAAAACTAAAAGATACAAAAAATAACAGTGAGTTTTTTAATTCTATGAACAAACCTGCATAGATACCGCGTATCAAATCGCCTTTAAACTATAATACTTAAAATTTAAAAATTTACATCATCTTTCATAAATGTTTAAATAAGGAATGGAAATTAAACTAGAGCGAATAAAACCGTTTGGACCCTCAATATTAAAAGTAAGAATACCAGATGGTATAATAAATGATCTTAACAATTATGTTGACGAGGTAATTGTTGATGAAGAAAAATCAAAAAAACTTGATCATGGAAGTAGATTAGTAGCAGATGCTACACAAGAATTTAAAATTGAGCCCGATTTTGCTAAGAAATGTGGGTGGGCAAAATTTCTTGGAACATGTGCTCAGGGGTGGGTTAACTCAGAGATGAAAAAAAAAATTACTAAATTTGATATTATACAGACCTGGATTGTAAGACAATTCAAGCATGAATTTAATCCAATTCATTGGCACGGGGGGCATATTTCTGGGGCTGGTTTTCTAAAGGTTCCTAAATATTTGGGAGAACATACAATTGAAAAAGGAGGAAAAATTTTTCAAGGAGGAAATTTAAATTTTATAGATGGCTCGCACAGGTTCTTGTCAAATTCAGTTTTCAAAATAATTCCTAAAGTTGGTGACCTTTATTTCTTTCCACATTATCTAATGCATACTGTTTATCCCTTTAAAGGAAATGATGAGGAAAGAAGATCGATTTCTTTTAACGCATATATTGATTCTGATATTTATAATGTATGGGGGAGTTAGAAAAATTTATTTTGTGAGTTTATCTAATTAATCAAATTTTTTTATGACAATTTATGCTTTATCAAGTGGTCCAGGTATTTCGGGTATTGCTGTCATAAGAATATCTGGAAAACATACAGCAAAAATAATAAAGTATTTAACAGGCAAAGAGCCTCCAAAGCCTAGAATAGCGACTTTAAGAAAAATCAATAAAATCAATACTTCTGAGCTGATTGATGAAGGATTAATTTTGTGGTTTCCTGGACCAGAGAGCTACACAGGTGAAGATATGGCTGAAATTCAAGTTCACGGTAGCAAATCTGTTGTTGATGCCCTGCACTCTTCCCTTTCAGAAGTAGAAAATTGTAGATTAGCTGATCCTGGTGAATTCACAAAGCTTGCATTTCAAAATGGAAAAATAAATTTAATTAAAGCAGAAAGTATTGCTGATTTAATTGCTTCTGAAACTGAAATTCAAAGACAACAGGCAATTAAAATTATGAATGGAAAATCATCTGATCAATTTAATTTTCTTAGGGAAAAACTTTTAAAAATTTTATCGCATGTTGAGGCTAAAATCGACTTTCCAGATGAAGATTTGCCAAATGATATTTTGGATGAAATTAAAAATAGTTCACATGAAGTAATAATTAAAATTAAAAAAATATTAAATGATCAAAGAGTTGGAGAAAGAATTAGAGAGGGTTTTAAAATCGCTATACTCGGTCCAACTAATGCTGGAAAATCAAGCTTGATGAATTATTTATCTGATCGTGATGTTGCAATTGTATCTGAAATTGCTGGTACGACAAGGGATGTAATTGAAACCCATCTTAATATAGACGGATATCCAGTAATTGTTTCTGATACAGCTGGAATAAGAGATTCTAGGGATGAGATAGAAAAAAAAGGTATTAAATTATCCCTAAAAAGAGCAGAAGAAGCAGATTTAAAGCTTGTTGTAATTGATGCAAAAAGCACTGATTTTAGTGATATTTTGAACGGTTTATTAGATGAAAACGCAATTTTAGTCATAAATAAGTCTGATCTTTTAGAAAAAGATATCAGTCCTAAAATCAAAAAATTAAATCATGTTTTAATTTCAATCAAACAAAATAAAAACATTGAAGAATTAATTTTAAAAATAAAAAATAATTTAAAAAATAAATTTATTAAAAGTGATGATATTTTAATTACTAGAGAAAGACACAGACAGCATTTGCAACAGTGTTTGAATCATTTAAATAATTTTAATCAAAAAAAGGCTATTGAGGATTTCGATAAAGCTGCAGAAGATTTAAGATTAGCTACTAGACATTTAGGTATGATTGTTGGAAAAGTTGATGTTGAGGAAATATTAGATAGTATTTTTAACGATTTCTGTATTGGCAAATAACTTGCTTTTTTTAAGGTTTTTTGCAATTTTCAGGCAAAAAAGCCTGGCAATTTTGGCTTATTTACAAAAAAGATAAGCCTATCTTGTAAATTATATAATCACCTATAAATTTGAGATATGAAAAATGATTTATCTTTTGATGTAGTTGTAATAGGAGGCGGACATGCGGGTTGTGAAGCAGCAGCAGCAGCAGCTCGACTAAGTGTTAACACTGCTCTATTTACTCATAAAATAGAAACTATTGGTGAGATGTCATGTAACCCCGCTATAGGTGGTTTGGGTAAAGGACATTTAGTAAGAGAAATAGATGCTCTTGATGGAGTAATGGGCGATGTTGCAGATAAATCAGGTATACAATTTAGATTATTAAACAGAAGTAGAGGGCCAGCTGTAAGAGGACCTAGAACACAATCAGATAGGTCATTATATCGTAAATATATGCAAGAAAAACTGTTAAACTATTGTAATTTAACAGTTTTTTCGGACCCAGTAATAGAGTTTATATTTAACAAAAATCACATAAGTGGTTTTTTAACAAGAGGGGGTAATAAAGTTTTATGCAAAAAACTGATACTCACAACAGGTACTTTTTTAAATGGAATCATACATATAGGTGATGAAAGAACTCCTGCGGGTAGATACGATGAAAAACCATCAACAGGTTTAAGTGAGCAGTTAGCAAAATATAATTTTAAAATTGGAAGATTAAAAACAGGAACCCCACCAAGACTAGATGCCCGGACGATTAATTTTAAAAACTTAGAAGAACAATTTGCAGATGATAATCCTTATTTTTTTTCTTTCTTAACAAAAAAAAATTTAAACAAACAAATATCGTGTAGAATGACTTATACAAATGACAAGGTTCATAGAATTATAGAAAAAAATATATCTAAAAGCGCTATGTACTCTGGTAGTATAAAAGGGGTTGGACCAAGATATTGCCCCTCTATAGAGGATAAGATAGTAAAATTTGCTGACAAAGCTCGCCACCAGATATTTTTAGAACCAGAGGGTTTAAATGATCAAACGATTTACCCAAATGGCATCTCTACGTCGCTTCCAGCAGATATTCAACAAGAAATATGCAATAATATCAATGGTTTAGAAAATGTTTCTATTATCAGGCCTGGATACGCCATAGAATATGACTATGTAGATCCGCGAGAACTGTTCTTAACTCTTGAAACCAAAAAGATAAGCAACCTATATCTTGCCGGTCAGATTAATGGAACAACAGGATATGAGGAAGCAGCTGCACAAGGTCTTATAGCTGGAATAAATGCAGCTTTATCTGTAAAAAATTTAGAACCATTTATCCTTGATAGATCAGATGCATACATTGGTGTAATGATTGATGATCTAGTCACTAAAGGAGTAGCTGAACCATATCGTATGTTTACATCTAGAGCAGAGTATCGGTTAAGCTTGAGATCTGATAATGCCGATCAAAGGCTAACAGATAAGGGAATAGAGATTGGTTTAATAGGTTCTAAGAGAAAAGATATATATCTTAATAAATTTAAACAAATTAGAAAAATAAGTTCAAAAATGAGCGAATCAAAGATTTCACCATCTAAAGCAGAAAAATTCGGAATAAAAATAGCAAAAGATGGAATATTGAGATCGTCTATTGAAGTTCTGACCCAAAGAGGGGTAAATATGAGCAAAATAAGGGAAATATGGCCTGATATTCCTTTTTTTAGTAATGAAATTGATGAGCAAATAGAAATTAACGCTCATTACAGAGGATATTTAAAGAAACAAAAAGCTGATATTTTAGCATTTAAAAGGGATGAAAATTTAATTATTCCCGATAAAATCAATTATGATGGTCTTTCAGGTTTGTCTAATGAAGTAAAAGCTAAATTTAAGGAAATTAAACCAAAAACTATGGGTCAAGCCTTGAGAATCGACGGGATAACACCTGCTGCTGTATATATTTTGTTGTCACATGTTAAAAGAAAGTCTATTAAGCATATAGCTTAATGGATCAAGAAATTTTAAATTCCTATTCTAGAATCAGTCACTTAAATGTTTCACGTGAAACGTTTTTGGACTTTGAAAACTATATATCCATGATTATTGAAAAAAATAAAAAAATTAACCTAATAAGCCAAAATACGGCAACAAAAAAAGCTTTAATTAGTCGACATATAATAGATTCGGCGCAAATTATTGATTTTGTTGATTTAAATAGTAATTCAACCATTGATATTGGTTCTGGTGGGGGCATGCCGGGGATAATCGTGGCAATTATACTAAAAAATATGAAAAATAATATGAATGTCCATCTTTACGAAAAAAGCTACCATAAAAGCCATTTTTTAAAGGAGGTTTCAGAAAAATTGAATTTAAACACAAAGATTTTTCAAAAAAATATTTTTCAAGTAAAAAATATCGAAACCGGAACAATAATGTCCAGAGCATTCAAACCGATGCCAGTGGTTTTAGATTTAGTATATGAAAATTTTTCAAAATATAAGAACTTAATTTTTTTTATGGGAAAGAGTGGAAAAAAAATTTTTGAAAATTCTAAAAAAAATTGGAAACTAGAGTATACAGAAAAAAAAAGTTTAACAAACAAAGATTCATTTTTAATAAATATAAAAAAAATTAAAAAAAAAAATTAAAAGGATTAAAAAAAATTAAATGCAAATTATTTCTGTCATAAATCAGAAGGGCGGGGTTGGGAAAACTACTACTGTAATTAATCTTGCAGCGGGCTTATCTCAAATAGATAAAAAAATTTTGGTAATTGACCTAGATCCACAAGGCAACGCTACAACAGGTCTTGGATTGTCTAATATGGATAGCTCACGCGATACAATTTATGGAGTATTAAATGGAACAAGGGATATTAACGAAGTGATCAAAAAAACAAAATTTAAAAATTTAGATATTATCACGTCTAATGTAGATTTATCGGGTCTAGAAGTAGAGACGGCTGATGATAATAACAGGGCCTTTATACTAAAAACTAAATTAGCCGCATATTTAAACAATTCTAAAGGATTATATGATTATGTCTTGATAGACTGCCCACCTTCATTGAGCTTATTGACAGTAATGGCACTTGTATGCTCAAATTCACTATTGGTCCCACTTCAGACTGAATTTTTTGCTTTAGAGGGATTAACACAGCTAATGAAAACAATCGAAAGGATAAAAGTAAGTTTAAATCCAGATTTGAAAATCAGGGGGATACTTTTAACCATGTATGACAAAAGAAATAAGCTTTCTTCACAAGTTGAAAAGGAAGCAAGAGATTATTTCAGTGAAAAAGTTTATACAACAGTAATACCTAGGAACGTCAGATTATCCGAAGCCCCTTCACATGGTATGCCAGTTTTAATATATGACAAATCTTGTCCAGGTAGCAAATCATATTTTAATTTTACTGATGAGTTTGTTAATCAAGAGACAACAATTGGAAGTGCAGCATAATGGATAAAGTTAAAAAAGGTTTAGGGAGAGGTTTATCGTCGTTGATAGGTGAAACAAAAATCGAGCCTCTTAAAAATAAGTTAGCAGTAAGTGATTTGGTGCCTAACAAATATCAGCCGAGAAAAATATTTGACGAAATTAATTTAGAGGAATTAACAAATTCAATCAAAGAAAGAGGTATGTTACAGCCAATTATTGTTAGAAAATCTTTGGATGATGGGACAAAATTTGAGATAATAGCTGGCGAGAGAAGATGGTTAGCAGCACAAAAAGCTGGTTTACACGATGTTCCTGTAGTTGTAACAGAAGCAGATGATTTAAAGTCGTTGGAGTTTGCAATAGTTGAAAATGTCCAAAGGCACGATTTAAATCCACTCGAGGAAGCTCAAGGGTATAAGCGACTTATTGATGAATTCTATTATGATCAAGAAAAAGTTTCAAAATTTATAGGAAAGAGCAGAAGTTACATATCTAATGCTTTAAGAATTTTAACTCTGCCTAATGATGTAATAAAACTTATAGAAGATCAAAAATTGAGTACAGGGCACGCTAAAATATTGGTGGGTTTAGAGAATGCAAGTTTTGTTGCCAATAAAATTATAGAAAAGAAACTTTCAGTAAGACAGTCAGAGAACTTTGTTAAATTATTTAAAAATAAAAAACATAGATCAAGATTATCAAAAGATTCTAATATATTGGCTTTAGAGTTGTCAGTCTCAAATAAAATAGGATTGAATGTTGATATACAAAACTCCAAAAATAACAAAGGTAAAATTTCTTTTGAGTATAAAGATTTAGATCAATTAAATAAAATTATTGAAATAATTAAATCTAATTATTAATTTTATGATACTGATTTTTCTAAGATAAAATCTGTAATTATATTGATTGAGATATTAAGATTTTTTTTAATTTTAAGCTCAATATCATTCAATTCATATATTAAGTTTTTAATATTTTTAGGTTTCCACTTCAAAATTTGGTTTTTTGTAATCTCTTTATCTTTCCAAAATATAGGAGGTTTTGCAGATGAAATAGTTAAATCCAGATTTTCATTTTTTTCATATTCACTAGAAAGTTTAAGAATTTTTTTTGATTTATTTAGAAAAGTTCTAACAATAACAATACAATCCTCGTTGCTAAAATTATTTTCGTTTAAAATGTTCATAATTTTCCTCTCATTTTTAGCAAGACAGTGATCAACTAGCTCAGAGATGTTGTAATTTTCTGCAATGTTTATAAGTTTTAAAAGGTTTGATGAAGTCAATTTGTTGTTATTATGAATAAACATTTCAATTTTTTGTAACTCATTCATCAATATTCCACGATCTCCATTAGATTTATTTACTATCAAATTAATATTAGATTGTGATACAGAAAAATTTATTTTTTTGAAAAAATTATTTGTGATTTGAATTAATTGTGAAATGTTTTCAGGGTAGAAAGGAATACAAACAAGCGCTTTATTTTTTTCAAAAAGATTTCTTAATTTTGATTTTTTTTCAAGGTTATCTGAGTTTAATATTAATAAAAAATTCGAAAGATTTTTATTAATTATATCCTCAACGATTTTTACTAATTTATCAGTTGCTCTTTTTACTATAAATATTTTTTTATCATCAAATAGTGAGTCTGAAACAACTTCATTATAGAAAAATTCATAGTTTTCTAAAATTTGTTTTTCCTCATAAACATTTGGTTTGATATTTTGTGTTTTTATTAAATTTAAGATTTCTTCTTCTTTGGCACCATTGTTTTGACCATAAAATAATATTACTGGATGAAGTTTAATATTAATTTTTGAAACTTCATATTGTTTTAAAATCATTTTATACTTAATAATTCGAGATTTAATTTATTAGCAATTGATATGGCAAAGTTTTTCTTTAGAGTATTTTCATAATTTCTTTGCTCAAACATGTCTGAAATTTTTTTAATATTTTGTTTTTCGTTTACTTTTACTACTTTTACTTTATCTTCAAATTTAATATTAAATTGTGCTTCCACGATTATTTCATAATTAGTCGCAGATCCTTTTGCATCTTTAGATATAATTGATTTAGAATAATTTGTAATTAAATCTATATCGAAAATATTTTTTGAATCTTTGTCTGTTAATCTTAAAATTTCTGATATAATTTTATTATTAATTGTATTATCTCCATTTTTCTCAATAAAGTTAATGTTGTAGTTTACTTTTTCTGAAGCATTGTATATTGGTGAAAAACCACAACTAGTGAGTATAAAAAATACTATAGGTATTAAAATTTTTTTTTCCATTTAAATGATTATATTTAATAGTTTGTCCTTAATATAAATTCTTTTATTAATTTTTTTATCAATCAAATATTTATTTAACTTCTCATCTTTTGTGATTATTTCAAATAAATTATCCTCAGATATTCCCGGTTTTGACTCAATTAATCCTCTTTTCTTTCCATTAATTTGAATAACAATATTTATTTTATCCTTAATAAGTAGTTTTTCATCGTAAGTTGGCCAGTCTAATTTTTTAATATTTAATTGACTTAAACATTCGTAAGCAAAGTGAGGTATTATTGGCGTTATACTAATTAATATTTTTTTGTAATTCTCAGTAAGTGTCAATTTTTTATAAGGTTTTTCAATTTGTTTTATTAAAAATGAATATATTTCATGAAGGTTCGCAATGATTTTATTATAACTAAATTCCTCTAAATTATTTGTAATATCTTTTAAAAATGAATTAGTTCTCTTTTCAAATTCATTATCTAAATCTTTTTCATGATCTTTTTTTATTTCACTTAAAATTTTCAAATTTAAATTCCATAGTTTTTGAATAAACTTGTATGAAGAGGCAATACCTTCCTCTGACCATTGTACATCCTTCTCAGGTGGACTGTCTGATAAAATAAATAATCTTGCAGAGTCCGCACCATAGTTTGCAATAATATTCTCAGGATCTATAGTATTTTTTTTTGATTTAGACATTGACTCTGAGGACCCAACAGTAATGGGTTTAGATTTATCCTGTTTAAGATATTTTTTTCCATCTATACTTTCTATATCTTCTGGACTTACCCAATTTCCATCAGGATCTTTGTAAGTTTCATGGCAAACCATACCCTGAGTAAAAAGCCCATCGAAGGGCTCTTTTAAAGAAAATTCACTGTTATTATGAGAAAGAGCTTGCATAAAAAATCTAGAGTATAATAAATGCAATATTGCATGCTCAATTCCTCCAATGTATTGATCAACTGGCATCCAATAATCAATATCTTCTTTCTTAAATCCGTAAGAAGATTCTTTTGGTGAACAGAATCTTAAATAATACCAAGATGAACAAACAAATGTATCCAGAGTATCAGTTTCTCTAGTAAACTTTTTTCCATTTATTTTAATTTCTTTCCAATCCAGTTGGCTATCCAATGGATTCCCTTTAACTTTTAGATTAACATTTTCTGGAAGCTTTACTGGTAACATTGATTTTGGGACTGGGTGTGCTTCGCCTTTATCGTCATATACAATAGGAATTGGACATCCCCAATATCTTTGTCGCGATATTCCCCAGTCCTTTAATCTAAAATTAATTTTTTTTTGACCTATTTTTTTTTGTTCTAAAATTTTAATTGTTTCCAAAATTGATTGATCTGGGGCTTCAAGACCATTAAGAAAATCAGAATTAACTAAAATACCAGGACCTGCATAAGCTTCTTTATCAACTTCAAAATTATCATTTTCATTTTTTGGTCTTACGACAGTTTTAATTTTTAATTTGTATTTTTTTGCAAAATCAAAATCTCTTTGATCGTGGGCAGGACATCCAAACACGGCTCCAAATCCATAATCCATTAAAACAAAATTTGCAAAGTAAACAGGTACCTTACTTTTTGGATCCAGTGGATTGATGGCTAAAAGATCGGTTTTAAAACCAATTTTTTCTCCTACCGCAATAGCTTCTTCAGTAGTTCCAGTTTTTGAGCACTGTTTTTTAAATTTATTAAATTCTTTATTATCCTTGTAGAATTCAGAAACAGCATGATCTACTGATAAAGCTAAAAAAGAAAAACCAAAGAGAGTATCTGGTCTTGTAGTAAAACATTTAATTTTCTTAACTGGTAAATTTCCCTCAACTTTAAAATCAATTTCGCATCCAAATGATTTACCAATCCAATTTTTCTGCATAGTTTTAACCTTATTTGGCCAATTGCCTAATTTATCAAGCCCATCCAATAACTTTTGAGAAAATTTAGATATGCTAAAAAACCATTGGCTTAATTTTTTTCTTTCAACTAATGCTCCTGAACGCCATCCTTTTCCATTTATTACTTGCTCATTGGCAAGCACAGTTTCATCCACTGGATCCCAATTTACATAATTTTCTTTTCTATAAACCAATTTTTTTTCTAAGAGTTCCAGAAAAAAATTTTGCTGATGTTTGTAATAATCATCTGAACATGTTGATATTTCTCTATCCCAATCAATTGACAAACCTAGTTTTTTCAATTGTGATTTCATATTTGATATATTAGTCTCAGTCCAAGTTTTTGGATCTAAATTATTTTGTTTAGCAGCATTTTCAGCTGGCATCCCAAAAGAGTCCCAACCCATTGGGTGTAGAACATTAAATCCTTTTAAACTTTTGTACCTAGCTAATACATCCCCAATAGTATAATTTCTCACATGACCCATGTGGATTTTTCCAGAGGGATAAGGAAACATTTCTAAACAATAGAATTTTTTTTTATTTTTATCTATTTTAGTAGCAAAAGTTTTTTCTTTATCCCAAAATTTTTGCCATTTTTCCTCTATAGATTTAAAGTTATATCTTTCCACTGAACTAATTTTTGAACTTTATTTTAATTATTCAATACCTAAACCTTCATTCGTATAAGGTCTAAAATCTTCATCCTTTTTTTTCTGAGCATAGATAGCTGCTTTTTTTAAAATTTCTTTTTTTAACTCATTCATCAAAATTTTATCTGTTTCTATAATCTTACAATTCATTAAATTTTCTACACATTTTCTTGTAAATATTTTTATATCTAATGCATCAGATCTTATCTCATTAGTTAAAAATCTTATTGAAATTTTTATACTTTCATTTGAACTATTTCCATCTGAATACCAATCTGTAATAATTATTCCTCCGCTGTAGTTAACTGAGCTTAAAGGCATAAAATCAATTACATCTAATGAGGCTCTCCATAATTCATTTGAGCTAGCAAAATCAAATGTGCCGCCTCGTTTCACGTTGCCAAAGGCTTTATTAAGAGTAAAACCCCTACCTTCTTCAAGATTTTTTTTAACTCTCTGTTTAGGATCCGCAGGAAATTTTCTTGCATCAGCCCCAGGTATTTTACCATTGCAAGCACTTAAAAAAATACTGCACATCATTAAAAAACTTAATATTTTACTGATTTTTACAAAACACATATTTGATCAATTACTAGTCTTGCTTATACAACAAAATCTTTTATTTACTAAAATATTAAGTAAAAATAGGTCAAAAAGTGATGCAAAAATGCAACACTTGTATTTTTTTTGCTTATAAAAAGCAGATTTATCAAAAAATAGTATTATCAAATGTTAAATATGCACTGTTTATTATTAATAATTAACAAACTTTAAGGAGTAATTAATATGAACAAATTTAAAAAGGTAGGATTAACTGCATTAGCGGGTTCGCTTGTAGTTACATCAGCAGTTGCTGGCGAGATGTCAGTATCTGGTGGTGCTAGTATAGGTCTTAAAAATACAAGTAAGACTTCTACTGGTAAATCTTGGACTATGGGAAATCAGTTAACTTTCACAGGTTCAGGTGAATTAGACAATGGTATGAATGTTGCATTGTCAATGGTAATTGACCAAAACGATGACTCAACTAAAACAACTGCAGCGCAGCTAGATAACTCACCGTTTGATAGCCACTCTGTAACAATTAGTTCAGATGCATTAGGTAGCTTAAAATTCTCAGGTGAGGGCGGATCTTCTGCTTCTTCAGCTATTGATACTACAGCTGCTGGTGACTTATGGGATAATGGTTCTGGTTTTGGATCACCTCCTTCAGCTGAAGCTGGTAACAACAGTATGTTGTATACACTTCCGTCTTTGATGGATGACTTAACAATCAAAGCTGGTTACTCTCCAGGATCTGCTGGTGGACCATCTGCAACTTCATTCTCTATAGGATTTACAGGTGTTGAAGGTTTATCTGTAGACTTTGGTGTAGGTGATACTGAAACAATTAAAACTGAAGCAGAACAAACTGTTATGAAAGCTTCATATGCATTTGGTTCGTTCACAATCAGTGCTTCAAACAATGAGTATGATTATTCATTGAATGATGGAACTCAAGATGATGTAGAGACTAGCTCTTATCAACTTGCTTACACTGTAAGTGATGACTTATCAATATCATATGGTTCTGAAACAAGAGATACTGCAACTCAAACTGTAGACGAAGAAGCTGAAGCAATTAATGTTTCTTACACTACAGGTGGTGTTACAATTTCAGCTACTCAATATGAGTTTACTGGAAGAAATAACAGCAACACAGAAGGTCCAACTACTGGTGATACAGAAAGATGGGCGCTATCTGCAACATTTGCATTCTAATTTAGTTTAGATTACGATTTAATAAAAGGCCCCTTTTTAGGGGCCTTTTTTTTATTCAAAATAAGATATCCCTGCAAATTCTGAAGTATTTAAAAGTTTTAATTTATTAATATTTTTTTTGGATATTCCACCTAGGGCAACAACTTTTATATTTGTTAAAGTTGAAATTTTTTTAAATTTATTAATTCCTAAATAATTTTTATTTTTTTTAAATAAAGATGATATGAAAATTTTACTTACACGTTGAATTTCTTTGGTTTTGATTTCTTTAATATTGTGAGCAGAACCAATTATAAGAAAATTTTTTTTAAACGAAAAAGCTAAATGTTTAATAGAATAATTAAAAGATGGTATATATGCACCATCTAAATTAAGTTTTAACGCCAACTTAATATTATTGGATAAATAAAACTTAATATTTCTTTTTTTACAATATTTTTTTATTTTTAAGATTAGCGCTTTATCAAGTAATTTTGAATTATAATCTCTAAAAATGACATTAGTTCCTCTGTCTAGTTTATCAATATTATTTGTTTCAAATTTATTTATAAAGTAATATTTAATAATCATAATTTTATGCATATTACCGTAAAAAATTTATTAGCCATTCAAAATAATATTAAAGATCATTTAAAAGCTTTAAATATTAAAAGTCACTCTAAAATAATAGCAGTTTCGAAAACATTTAAAATTGATAAAATTTTACCACTTATAGAATACGGTCATCTAAATTTTGGCGAAAACAAGGTTCAAGAGGCTGTAGAAAAATGGACAGAAATAAAAAAAACAAATTCAGAAATTAAATTACATATGATTGGAAAACTACAAACTAACAAAGTTAAATTTGCAGTGAAGCTTTTTGATTATATTCATTCTGTCGATAGTGAAAAACTTGCAAAAAAAATTGCCGATGAACAAAATAAAATAAATAAAAGAATTAAAATTTTTTTGCAGGTAAATATTGGTGATGAAAATCAAAAATCAGGTGTTCATAAAAAAGAGGTAAATGATCTTATTTATTACTGTAAACAAATTGATTTAGATTTAGTTGGTTTGATGTGTATACCTCCAGCAAATACTGATCCTGAAATATATTTTGCAGAGATGAAAGAATTAGGTCATGTTCTTGGTTTAAATGAATTAAGCATGGGGATGTCTTCAGATTATCTTAAAGCTGCCGAATATCATTCAACTTATGTAAGAATTGGTTCTAGTATTTTTGGTCAGAGACTTTAAAGAATTTCGATCTTTGAATTTTTTTTTAATAACTTAAGCATAATAAAAAAATCTTTTTTTTTCAGTGCTACACATCCAGCAGTAGGTTTATAATTTTTTGTAAGATGTATAAATATACAACTACCAAGACCAATAACTGGTTTACTAAAGTTATATTTTATTGGAATTAATAAATCATATTTATTATCTTTTCTCATGAGTTTCTCATGTTTTATTCTTTTTTTAATTTTAAAAAGTCTATTATATTTTTTTGGAAAACTTACATCATCACACCATCCCATATCTTTTTTAATTTCGACACATTTAAGTAAAGTTCTTGGTCTTTTTATACGGTCTTTTCTAAAATATAAATTTTCAATTTTAAATATTCCTTTAGGTGTTTTTTGATCTCCTTCCTTTTTATTGATTGTAAAACCTTTTTTGCCAATACAACACTTGAATTTAAATTCATCAATTTGAAGAGTGTGTTTATTTTTTACAAAAATTGTCATATTGTCTTTTATGTGAGTGTTCAAAATTTAATAATTTATAAGTTTAACTCATTATATCGTATTCTTGAAGAAATTGGTTCAGATTTAAATTTTAAAATTATATTTGTTGATAATGAAAATTCTTTAAGTGATATAACAAAAAATCTTAATAATTATTTAATTATATCACATAAAAAATATCCCACTATTGCAAGTCAGTTTGTCTTAGAAAATATTCCAATAAATATTTTTAAATTAGTTGAAAAAATTAATATTGAATTTTTAAAAATACAATTCAATACTCAGTCAGAAGTAAAAGTAAATAATTATAAAATTGATCTTAATGCTAGAAAAATGATAATTAATAATAAAAAACTTAATTTGACTGAAAAAGAAATAAATACAATTATTTATTTATCAAAATCAAACAAACCCGTTAGTATTAATGAGTTACAGGAAAAGGTTTGGAGCTATCAATCTAATATAGAAACACACACTGTCGAAACACATATATATCGTTTAAGAAAAAAAATTCTTAATACCTTTGATGATAACGAATTTATTGTTAGTAAAAAAAATGGCTATAAAATCAAATAAAAAAAAAAATATTATCGCTAAAGATTTATTTACAAAAAAATATAAGCCAAAAGTAATTAAACCCAAAAAGGGGAAGGGAAGTTTTAAAAGAAAGAAAAGTTAAATTTAAAGTCTTGCCCCAATTTGCTGTATTACTTTTGCTGACATTTCAGTTCCCTTTTCCAAACTAAATTTTATTGAATTATTATTAACGTATCCATGTAAAAATCCAGCAGCAAATAAATCACCTGCTCCAGTAAGGTCAATAATTTTTAGATTTTTTTGTACATCGGTTTCAATAACTTCATTGCCGTTAATTGCAATTGCACCTTTTTCTCCTCTTGTAACAATTACTAATTTATTTAGTTGTTTTGAAAAGTTTATTACGTCTTTAAAATCTTTTGCCTCAATTAAAGAGATAATTTCTTGCTCGTTAGCAAAAGTTATATCTAGCTTATTTTTAATTAGATTTAAAAAATGAGGTTTGTGTCTATCTACACAAAATAGATCAGAGAGCGACATAGCAACTTTATTTGCATTATTGATTGCTTTATCAAAAGCTTTTTTAGGTTCTCCTTCATCCCATAAGTAACCTTCCAAAAAAATTATTTCACTTTTTTTTATTGCATCAGAACTAACATCATTTTCATTAATTTTTCCTGCTGTCCCTAGGTAAGTACACATCGTTCTTTCAGAGTCTGGTGTAACTAATATTAAACATGTTCCTGTAGGTAATTCTTCTTTCTTTTTTGAATAAAAATATTTTACATTTTCTTTTTTTAAACCCACCTCGTACCTACTTCCAAATTCATCATCAGAAACTTTACCTATAAAACCAACTTTGTCACCTAGTTGAGCTAAACCAACTATAGAGTTTGCTACAGAGCCCCCAGAAACTGTTTTTTCAATTTTAAGATTTGTTAATAAATTTTTAAATTCATTTTCATCAAAAAATAATTTCATCGTACTTTTTGTTAGATTATTTTGTACTATAAAACTATCATCAACTTTACAAATGACATCTACAATAGCGTTTCCTATTCCTAAAATTTTCATATTAAGCTTTTTTGGTAATAACAGGTTTTTTTCTATTTGGGTAGCAGGTAGTACATATTTTACAAGTTAAGCCATAACAATCTCTTGCTTTACAATATTCTCGTCCATAAAAAATTATTTGTAAATGAAGCTTAGACCAAGTTTTTTTAGGAAATATTCTTTTTAAATCTTTTTCAGTTTGAATTACATTTTTTCCATTTGTTAAACCCCATCGTTGCGCAAGTCTATGAATATGAGTATCAACTGCAAAAGCTGGATACCCAAAGCCTTGAGACATTACTACGCTTGCTGTTTTGTGTCCTACACCAGGTAATTTTTCAAGATCTTCAAAAGTTTTTGGTACTTTACCATTATGTTTTTCTAGCACTTGTTTTGACATTAAGTAAATACTTTTGGCTTTAATTCTAAAAATTCCAATTTTTCTAATTAATTTTTCAATTTTTTTTCTACCTAATTTTACAAAGTGTTCTGGTTTATAATATTTTGGATATATATCCTTTGTTACATTGTTAACATTCACATCAGTACATTGTGCAGAAAGAAGCACTGAAATTAATAATGTGAAAGTATTTTTACTTTTAAGAGGAACAGGTGCTCTGGGATAAATTTTATTAAGGGTTTTAATAATGATTTTCGCTTTTTGTTTTTCATTCATTATGAAAAGTTAAGCAAATCTCTCATAGAGTATAGACCTGGTTTTTTTTTCATTAACCATTTAGAAGCAGTTAAAGCTCCATCTGAGTAAAGTTCTCTATCAAAAGCCTCGTGGTTTAATGTAATTATTTCTTTTCCACTTGAGAATTTTACTTCATGTTCACCAATAATTTCGCCTTTTCTAATTGAGTTAAAATTAATTTTTTTTCCGTAAGGAAAAGATTTTTTATTTAGGAATTTTTTACCAATTAAATTATATAAATTTTTATTTTTCCCGTCTGCAATTCCTCTACCTAGCATTAATGCAGTACCAGATGGGTAGTCTTTTTTATGTTTGTGGTGCACTTCAAAGATTTTGCTTAGATATTCATCATTTAGAGATTTTGAGGCAATCTCGGTTAAATACATTAATAAATTAACACCTAAGCTCATATTACCAGCTTTTAAAATTGGAATTTTTTTTGAATATTTTTTAATTTGATTTTCTTGGCTCCTAGTAAATCCTGTAGTACCAATTACCACTTTTTTCTTAAGTTTTGATGCTATTTTGAGAATTTCAAGAGTACAATTTGGAATTGTGAAGTCAATAATTACATCAGGTTTTTTAAAGGCTTTTTCAGAATTTAATTCAGGTTTAACACCATTAAATTTTTTATTTATCAATCTATTTTCAGTAAGTGTAACTAATTTAAATTTTTTATTTTTCTTTGAAGACTTGATGAGTTGTTGGCCCATCCTTCCCATACACCCCGAAATAGCTAAGTTAATTTTTTTCATTAAAAGATCAAATATAGAAATATCATAAGAACTAAAACAATAATACCCCAAATACTTAAGTTTTTAAAAAATACTTTTTTCTTCAGGTTTGATTTTATAAAGCTTGGTAAAACAAGAATTAATACTAATATTAAAGCTATTGATGGAATAATTTCTTCTAATCCCATATTTTAATTTTTCCAAAAGTCTTTTGCTTTTTGGAAAAACTTTTTGATACTTGGATTAGATTTATCATTTTCAATTTCTCTAAATTGTTCTAACAATTCTTTCTGCTTTTTATTTAAATATACTGGCACCTCTGTTTTGACTTGTACATATAAGTCACCAAAATCACCCCTTCTCATAAATGGCATACCTTTACCCTTTAACCTAAACTGTTTACCATTTTGAGTTCCATCAGGAATTTTAATTTTAGCTTTTCCACCATCAATAGTTGGAATTTCTATTGTTGTTCCTAATGCTGCATCTGCAAGAGAAAGTGGAAATTCAAAAAATAAATTTTCATCAGATCTTTTAAATAAGTTATGGGAATTTACATTAATAAATAGATAAAGATCACCTGTCGCTCCACCTCTTGTTCCTGCTTCCCCTTTTCCTGCAAGCCTAATTCTAGTTCCGTCATCTACACCTTTTGGAATGGTTACAGAAATTTTCTTTGATGCTTGTTTTTTACCTTGCCCGTTACAATCATTACAAGGATTGGTTATTTCCTCACCATTTCCATTACATTGAGGACAAGTTTGTTGTACAGTAAAGAAACCCTGGTTAGACCTTATCTTACCATTACCACCACAATATGAGCACCTGTCTGGAGAATAGCCTGGTTTAGATCCATTTCCTCTGCATATTCCGCACTGTTCTGTTGTTGAAAATTTAATATCTTGTTTCTTTCCATGGTATGCTTCTTCCAATGAAATAGATAAATCATATCTTAAGTCAGAACCTCTGTTATTTGATTTTCTACTTCTTGATCTTCCACCTCCACCAAAATCTCCAAAAAAATCCTCAAAAATATCAGAAAAGTCTGCTCCACTAAAACCACCAAAACCTCCACCTGGTCTGCCACCACCATTTTCAAAAGCTGCATGACCAAAGTTATCGTAGTTTTGTTTTTTCTCTTTGTCTGAAAGAATTCCGTAGGCTTCACTAGCCTCTTTGAATTTTTCTTCTGCTTTTGAGTCTCCAGGATTTTTATCAGGATGATACTTAACGGCTAACTTTCTATACGCAGATTTTAATTCTTCAGGACTTGCGCTTTTATTAACGCCTAGGACATCATAATAGTCTCTTTTAGCCATCAAATTACCCCAGACAATTAGATGTCAGTTTAAGCGCTTTTTTCTTTGTTCTCGTCTTTTACTTCTTCGAAATCAGCATCGACAACATTCTCGTCTTTTTTGCCTGCATCATCTCCACCATCATCTTTACCAGACTCTGGTTTTGCAGTTTGTTGTGATTTATAGATTGCTTCTCCAAGTTTCATTGAAGCTTGAACTAAAGCTTCAGTTTTTTTCTTAATATCCTCAATATCTTCACTTTTTAAAGCTTCTTTTACAGCACTTGATGCATCTTCAATAGCTTTTTTCTCTGCATCAGAAATCTTTGATCCATGCTCTTTTAAATTCTTTTCAGTGGAGTGAATAAGAGTATCGGCTTGGTTTCTAACATCGACCGACTCTCTTTTCTTTTTATCAGCTTCTTTATTAGCCTCTGCATCTTTAACCATTTTTTCAATTTCTTCATCACTTAGTCCACCTGAAGCTTGAATTTGAATCTTTTGTTCTTTACCAGTTCCCTTGTCTTTTGCTGAAACATTTACAATTCCATTTGCATCAATATCAAAAGTAACTTCAATTTGAGGAACACCTCTTGGAGCTGGAGCAATCCCCACTAACTCAAAGTTACCTAAGGCTTTATTGTCAGCAGCCATTTCTCTTTCACCCTGTAGAACTCTAATAGATACAGCTGGCTGATTATCCTCAGCAGTTGAAAAAACCTGACTTTTTTTGGTTGGTATTGTAGTGTTTTTATCAATCAGTTTTGTTGAAACTCCTCCAAGTGTTTCGATACCAAGCGATAAAGGAGTAACATCTAAAAGAAGTACATCTTTAACATCACCTTGTAATACGCCAGCTTGAATTGCAGCGCCCATCGCAACTACTTCGTCAGGGTTTACGCTTTTGTTAGGATCTTTTCCAAAAAAATTTTTAACTTCTTCAATTACTTTGGGCATTCTAGTCATCCCACCAACCATAACAACTTCATCTATTTCACTGGCAGTTACGCCTGCATCCTTTAATGCTGTTTGGCATGGAGGCATCGTTTTAGAAATTAAATCCTCAACTAAGGCCTCAAGTTTTGCTCTGGTCATTTTTAAATTTATATGTTTTGGACCTGTTTTATCTGCTGTAATAAAAGGTAAGTTTATATCTGTTTGTTCAGCAGACGATAATTCTATTTTTGCTTTCTCTGCAGCTTCCTTTAATCTTTGCAAGGCAAGTTTATCTGATTTAAGATCTATTCCATTATCTTTTTTAAATTCAGAAATTAAATAATCAACAATTGCATTATCAAAATCTTCACCACCTAAAAAAGTATCTCCATTAGTTGATTTAACCTCAAAAACACCATCACCAAGTTCTAAGATTGAAACATCAAATGTTCCTCCGCCTAAATCATAAACTGCAATTTTTTTATTTTGTTTTTTATCTAGACCGTATGCAAGTGATGCTGCAGTTGGTTCGTTTATAATTCTTAAAACCTCTAAGCCTGCGATTTTTCCTGCATCTTTTGTTGCTTGTCTTTGTGCATCATTAAAATAAGCTGGAACAGTAATTACTGCTTTGGTTACAGCTTGACCTAAATATTTTTCTGCAGTTTCTTTCATTTTTTGTAAAATAAATGCAGAAATTTGTGAGGGAGAATATTTTTCACCTTTTGCTTCAATCCAAGCGTCACCTTTCTCTGAATTAACTATTTTAAATGGTGCAGCCTCAACATCTTTTTTTACAGTTGGATCATCAAAATTTCTTCCAATTAGTCTTTTAACTGCAAATATAGTGTTTTCAGGATTTGTAACAGCTTGTCTTTTAGCTGGTTGTCCAATTAATTTTTCGCTTTCGTCAGTAAATGCTACAACTGATGGAGTAGTTCTTGCTCCTTCAGCATTTTCTAAAACTTTAGCCTGTGTTCCTTCCATAATGGCGACACATGAATTTGTTGTCCCTAAGTCAATTCCAATAATTTTACTCATAATATTTAAATCTCACTGTCATATAGGGTTTAAATTCAAAACTACAAGTTGATCTCATAAAAATTTATTTTTCTTGAATTTCCTGATTTTCCTCAGTTTTTTCCTCTTTAGTTGATATTTTTTTTGATACCCCTACTAATGACGGTCTTAGTAATCTGTCTTTTATTGTAAAACCTTTTTGAATTTCCTGGATTATTGTTCCAGGTTCTTTTGTGTCATCTTCAATTTCCATCATTGCTTGATGGAAGTTTGGATCTAGTTTTTTGTTAAGGCTATCAATTGGTTTAATATTATTTTTTTCAAATATTGAGATGAGATCTTTCTTAATAATATCTAAATGTTCTAAGGTCTTTTTTAATGCATCAGTTTCTTTTAACTTGTCGTCACTTTCAAGTACATGTTTTGATCTATCCAAGTTATCAATTAAATTTAGAGCTTCTTTAGCAAAACTATAGCCACCATATTCAAAAGCATCTTCTTTTTCCTTTTCAAATCTCCTTCTTTGATTTTCCATTTCAGCAAAAGTTCTTGCCACCTTATCTTCTAGTTCAGCAATTTTTTCTTCTGAAGTTGGTTCTTTAATTTCTTCTTTAGGTTCTTGGTCTTTTTCTTGTTTATTTTTTTCTACTTGGTTTTCTTCAGGTTTATTAGTTTCTTTTACTGTTTCCTGGTTTTGATCTGCTGAAGTGCTATTTTGGTTTTCCTCTTTTTCCATAGCCTTTTATATGGTAAGGATTTTTATAATTTCTAGATGTCTAAACAAAAAATTAATAAATTACTTATTGGCACTAATAACAAGGGAAAATTACGTGAAATCAGGAGTTTGTTACCTAAAAGCATTAAAATTCATTCCACATCTGAATTTAATCTCAAGAGCCCAGTTGAAAATGGAAAGACATTTAAAGAAAACTCTTTAATTAAATCTAAATACTTTTCAAAAAAAACAGGTTTAGTATGTTTGGCTGATGACTCTGGACTAGAGATAGATTTTTTAGGTAAAAGTCCAGGAATTTATTCTGCAAGGTGGGGAGGAAGACATGGAGATTTTACTAAAGCTATAAGAAAAGTTTATAGTGAGCTAAACAAAAAAGATAAAAATTGGAAAAATAAAAAAATTAAAGCAAGATTTATTTGCGCTCTTTCTATTTCATATTTAAATCAAAAAATTGCATGTGTAGTGGGAAAAGCTGAAGGTCATATTTCGGATAAACCTAGAGGTACAAATGGATTTGGATATGATCCAATTTTTATACCTTCAAAAAAGAGAAAAACTTTTGGAGAAATGAGACCCTCTCAAAAATATAAGATAGACCATAGATTTCATGCTTTTAAAAAAATTAGAAAATTTCTATAAGTTTTTGATCTTCAATTTTATAAAAATTTAATCTGTGGTTAATTTTGTTATTTTTGATATCAAAAATTCCTATTTTTCCTTTGAAGGAATTTTTCCTCTTAAAAATTTTATTTAAGTTTTCTTTATTTGAGTTTAGCGATAAATAATAAACTAAGCCAACAAGATCATAACTCAATAAAGATAAATGAGTAGGATCTTCATTAAATGCGTTAAAGTATTTTATTTTGTAACTATCAAAATTTTCTTTGTTTATTGATGGATAATACAATGGTTGAATATCAGTTTCGTTTAATAAACTTTCATCGAACCATTGATTTAAAGTTATAAAATATTTATTTCCAGGAAGCACATCAGTGTATAGAAGTGATGTAGATACACTTTTTAGACTTTCATCAAAATCTGCAATTACAACAGCATCAAAATTCAAACCACCTAAAGTGTATCTTTTTTCCAGTCTTTTTATTTTTTTTTCTTTATTTGGATCATTCGAATTTTTTATTCTATTTATTTCATCCTCTAAATTTTGTTTTCTAATTCTATAGTTTGTGATTTCTTCTATTTGCTTTGTTAATTTTGTAGGATCTGTATTATATTCATAATCTTTATAAATTTTAATTTTTGAATTTTTCATTCCTCTTTTAATTTCAAATTCGTAATCTCTGATTGGTGTTAAAAAAATAGTTCTTTGTATTTTATTACTTTCTAAAAATTTTTTTATTGTATTAAATTGTGATGTTGAATTAATTCCAGCTGAGATTACATTTTTTGGTAGATCTAAAGTTTTATTTGTTAATGATAAAAAAGTTAAATCCTTCATTTCATCTAGATAAGTTAAACTTTCATGGAACACAGGACCTATAACAATTTTTATCCCCATTTCACTTAATTCAAATGCTGATTTTAAAGTCCGGTTAGCTTTAGTTGCTGTATCTTTTGGAAAGATTTCTATTAAATTATTATCAATATCTTTAACAGCCAATCCAACTGCTTTAATGATTGACTCTCCAATTTCCTTATTTTCTCCTGTCATAGGCACTAATAATCCTATTTTGATTTTTTCTTGAGCATGCACATCTTGAAAAAATAGAAAGTGAAAGCATAAAAAAATAAAATAAATAATTTTAATTAATTTAGTCATTTTGATGCTAGTATCATATTTTTTAAGCTAAATTATGATCATAAAACCACAATTTAAATTAAAAGAATACGAAAATGGTCTTTATTTGGTATCAACTCCTCTAGGAAATCTAAAAGACATAACTCTAAGAGCAATTGAAGTTTTGCATCACTCTGATTATATTTTATGTGAAGATACTCGTGTTTCAAAAAACCTTTTAGACAAATATCAAATAAAATCAAAATTAATTTCCAATCATAAATTTAATGAGAAAAAAAATGTTGTAAAAATTATTGAATATATAAATTCTGGAAAAATTGTTTCCTTAATATCAGATGCTGGTACACCTGGTATTTCTGATCCTGGTTCAATATTAGTCAATGAATGCATTAATAATGACATAAAAATTTTTCCTATTCCTGGACCTTCAGCAATTGCAGCAGCTGTTTCAATTAGTGGTTTTTCAGATAAATTTTTGTTTTGTGGTTTTTTTCCGGACAAAAAACAGCAATTGTCTAATGAATTAAAAAAATACTCAGAATTTGAAAATTCATTAGTTTTTTTTATTTCTCCAAAAAAAATTAACAAAATCATACCTGAAATAAAGAAGAATTTTACAGGAAGAAGGATAGTTTTTTGTAGGGAAATAACAAAAATTTATGAAGAATTTATTAGAAAAAATGTAAATGAATTGAAATTATTTGAAAAAGAACCAAAAGGTGAACTTACTGTTGTTATTTCTGAAAAAAAAATAATTAAAAATATATCTGAAAAATTAAGTGAATCAGATATGAATATAATAAAAAAAATGATTAATAAATTTTCTACTAAAGAAATTACTGATATTTTAAGTCAAATTACTAAAGTCCCTAAAAAAGAAATTTACAATTATTGTTTAGAATTAAAAAATGAAAAATAGATTATTAATTTATATTATAATAAGTTTTATTTTTTATGGATGTGTTGGAGTTGGTTCTAAAGGTCTTTTTGGAACTGGTGTTTCAGTTGCTCTAGATCCTAGAACAGTTGGAACTCAAATAGATGACTCAATTATGCAAAAAAGTATTAGTGCAAAAATCTTAGCTAAAGATAAAAAATATCTTCTATCTGTAAAGACTAAAGTTTTAGATGGAAGAATTTTTGTAACAGGAAAAGTAGATAACCCAGAGGAAAAATTAATGATTACAAAATTAGCATGGGAAACGAAGGGAGCTAGGTCTGTAAGAAATGACATTAAAATTAAGGAAGAGTTTAACTTCAAGCAATCTGCAAAAGACTTATTAATAACCTCACAACTTAGAACAGCTTTAATTGTTAATAAAAATGTTAAGGCAACCAATTACCAGATAGATACTTATAAAAAGAAAATTTATATATATGGAATTGCTTTAACCTCAGAAGAAAAAGATCTCGTAATTAGTGAAGCAGAAGAAATACTTGATGTTCAAGATGTAGTTGCCAGCATTATTCTTGTTGAAGATTTAAGAATTCAAAGAGAATAATTATTTTTTATAATTAATAACCTCAGATGAGTAAGCTGCAATTGATGCTAAGTTAATTATTTCAGACGTTGAAGTTCGAAGAGGTGCAATCTCTATTGGAAGGCCAAGTCCTATAAGTAAAGGACCAATAACTTTTGTGTCGCCAAAAGTTTTCATTAACTTGTAAGATATTGCAGCACTATGTTGACCTGGCATTATAAGTATATTTGCTTTTCCTACTATTTTGGCAAAAGGATAAAGCTCCTTGTAATCAGAATTTAAAGCAACATCTGGCTGCATGTCTCCATCAAACTCAAAATCAACTTTCTTTTCCTTTAATATTTCAACTGCGTTCCGAATATGTTTTGTTCGACTTGTAAGAGGTTGTCCAAAAGTTGAATGAGATACAAAAGCAACTTTAGGATCAAATCCAAAAAGCCTTACTACTCTAGCTGTAGATATAGCAATTTCTGCCATTTGTTCTGACGTAGGATACTCATGGACGCTTGTATCCCCAATAAATATAGTTTTCCCTTTGTGGACTATCATATTGAGTCCAAACATTATCTCCCCTTTTCTAACATCTACAACTTGCTTAATTTTTTCTAAAGAAGCGCCAAATCTTCTAGTGTTTCCCGTAACTGCTCCGTCAGCATCACCACATGCTACCATGCTTGTGGCCCATACAACTCTGTCGTTTCTTATCATTCTATCACAATCTCTCTCTAATAACCCTTGTTCTCTTTGTAACTTCTTAAACAAATGTTTTACGTATTTTTTTCTTTTTTCTTCATCTTTCGAGTTGACAATTTTAATATCAAAATTTTCACTGTAACCAATTTTTTTTATTTGCTCTTTAATTCTGCTTTCTTTTCCAACTAAAATTGGAATACCTAGTTTTGAGTTTTTGAATGCTATTGCTGCTTTTAAATTATTTTCATCTTCACCATCAGCGAACACAATTCTTTTTTGATTTTTTTTAATAAAGGAATTTATACCCTGCATGATAGTTACTGTTGGGTCTAGTCTTTGTTTTAGTTGATCTTTATAAGCATCAAAATCATCTATATTTTTTCGAGCTACTCCACTATCTATAGCTGCTTTTGCTACAGCCGCTGGTATTACACTAATTAATCTTGGATCAAATGTAGATGGAATAATATAATCTTTTCCATAATGAGGTCTTTCTCCACCCATAGCTGCAACCACTTCATCAGGAACATCTTCTCTTGCAAGCTTAGCTATTGCATTAGCTGCAGCAACTTTCATTTCCTCATTTATCGTTTTGGATCTAACATCTAAAGCTCCCCTGAATATGTAAGGAAATCCAATTAAATTATTTACTTGATTGGGATAATCTGATCTCCCTGTTGCAACAATTGCATCATTTCTAACTTCATTAATTTCTTCTGGAGTAATTTCTGGATCAGGATTAGCACAAGCAAATATAATTGGGTTTTTTGCCATAGATTTAACCATCTCTTTTTTTAGAACACCTTTTGCAGATAATCCCAAAAAAACATCTGCATCTTTAATAGCATTCTCTAAAGTTCTATGTTTAGTTTTAACTGCATATCTAGATTTCCATTGATCAATTCCTTCAGTTCTTCCATCATAAATAACACCTTTCCTGTCTAGCATTATTATATTTTCAGATTTTACTCCTGAGTTTTTAAATAACTCAGTACAAGCTTGTGCTGAAGCTCCTGCACCATTAACTACAACTTTAATTTTTTTTATTGATTTACCACAAATATCTAAGGCATTAATTAATGCTGCGGTTGTTATAATTGCTGTTCCATGTTGGTCATCATGAAAAACTGGAATATCTAAAATTTCTTTTAATTTCTGTTCTATTATAAAACAATCTGGGGCTGCTATATCCTCTAAATTTATTCCACCAAAGCTAGGTGCGAAATTTTTAATTGAATTTATGATTTCGTCTGAATCTTTACAATCAATCTCTAAATCAATCGAATCAATATCTGCAAATCTTTTAAATAATACGGCCTTTCCTTCCATCACAGGCTTTGATGCAAGAGCACCTAAATTTCCCATCCCTAATATTGCCGAACCATTACTTATTACAGCAACAAGGTTTCCTTTACTCGTGTAATCATAAGCTGCATCTGGATTTTCACTTATCTTTTTTACAGGAGCAGCAACCCCTGGAGAATAGGCTAAAGCGAGATCACGCTTAGTTGTCATATTTTTTGAAGAAATAATCTCAATCTTGCCAGGTTTTTTGTTTTTATGAAATTCTAAAGCTTCTTTATCTGTGTAATGATCGATTTTTGTTTTTTTCATTTCTGATAACAATAAGTGTACAATTGGGGTAAAATTAAGACTAATATGATTTATGAACTTACTTAAGTCAACAGGCACATTTGGTTTTTATACTATCATTAGTAGATTGCTTGGTTATTTAAGAGATATTTTAATAGCAATTTTTCTAGGAACAGGGATGTTGGCTGATGCTTTTTTTGTAGCATTTAGAATTCCAAATACTTTTAGAAGATTGTTTGCCGAAGGCACCTTTAATGCAGCATTCGTTCCAAGTTATTCATCAGAAATTACTAGGGGAAAAAAACAATCAAACAAATTTGCTAACGATATTTTTAATCTCCTTTTTTTAGGATTGTTATTTTTAACAGTAATAATTGAGATTTTCATGCCTGCATTTGTTTCAATTATTGCTCCAGGATTTGTGGGGAATTTAGAAAAAATGGAGGTAGCAATTAATTTAACAAGAATTACTTTTCCTTTTTTATTTTTTATTTGTTTAGCCTCATTTTTTTCTGCAATCTTAAACTCACACAATAAATTTGCAGCTGCTGCTGCTGCCCCAATTATATTGAATATTGTTTTAATTTTAGTATTAATT
>CACKIQ010000007.1 GCA_902600245.1 uncultured Pelagibacteraceae bacterium
GTTGATGAATAATTTTTTGTTAATTGAAATTGATAAACTACTTGATCACCCCATTTAAATGCCATCTCACAACCTGCAAGATAAAATTCCCACATTCTGAAAAATTTTTCATCAAACATGTGAATTATTTTCTCTTTGTTTTTAAGACAATTTTCTTTCCAATGTCTCAAAGTATGCATGTAGTGGAGCCTTAAAACCTCAATATCTGCAACGATTAATCCCGACTTTTCTATATGCGGACTTACCTCACTCAAGCTTGGTGTATATCCTCCAGGAAAAATATATTTTGTAATCCACGGATGCGGATCTCGAGGTGGATTTACGGATCCTATTGTATGAATCAATGAAACACCATCATCTTTAAGAAGTTTTTCAACTTGTGAAAAAAATTTTCTATAAAATTTTCTTCCTACATGCTCAAACATTCCAACACTTACTATTCTATCGAATTTTTCATTTAGTTCTCTATAATCCATAAGTCTGAAGTGTAACTGATTTTCTAAATTAAGTTCTTTTGCTCTTTTTTTACAATAATTAAATTGATTTTCAGAAAGTGTAATACCCGTAACTTCACAATTTGCACTCTTTGCTATGTCAATAGCCAGCGATCCCCATCCACATCCAATATCTAGAACTTTTTGATTAGGTTTTATATTAAGTTTTTTTATTATATGTTGGATTTTATTATTTTGCGCTGTTTCAAGTGTGTCAGCTTCATTTTTAAAGTATGCACATGAATATTGTCTTTTTGGATCCAAAAATAAATCATAAAGATCATCTGAAATATCATAATGATGCGAAACGTTCTTTTTTGATTTTTTTATAAAATTAAAATTAGTGAAATATCTATAAGAACCTCTAAATTTGTTAATTAAAGAACTAAAAAAATTTAATTCCCCTCTACCAAAATTCATTAAAGAAAGATCTAAAAAATCTGTTAGCGTTCCATTTTCTATAATTATTTCTCCATCCATATAAGCTTCACCAAAATACAAATCTGGATGAAATAGTAATTTGTAATGTAGGTTTTTATTTAAAATTTTTATTTTTATTGGATTTTCACTTTTAGGCTCTCCAATAATATAACTTTTTGAATTAGCATCAACTAATATAAATCCATCTTTTTTAAAAACATTATTTAAAAATCTAGCTAATTGCATCTAAGCCGCCCTACTATTTTTTAATGAAAAATTTAATTTCTCTAAATTATTGATCAAATCTTTTTCATCTTTAGAATTTAAAATGCTAAGTGGTGGTAAAAGATTTTTATAATATGTTTCTTTTTTACTAAAGTATGTGTGTAAACCTGAAATTAAATTATATTTTTCAAATTCAGCTCTTATATCACAAAGATTTATATTTACTGTCTGTTCTTTACCTTCATTAAAATCATCGTATACTTTTCTTGCCAGTAGAGAAGTGGCATTACATGTAGCTGTAATAATTCCTGAACAGCCTAATTGAAGTCCTTTATATAACTTAGATTCTGATCCAGGTAAAACTGAAAAATTATCAATTTTTAATTTTTCAAAAAGATTGTAAGAACTATCTTTTACTCCAATAATATTTTTTGGATATTTTTTTACTAACTCTTTAATACATTCAATACTAAACTTATAACCACAGAGTTTTTCAAAATTATATAGTACTATTTCGCAATCAGAAATTACATCTACTATTTTGCTATAAAATTCTATTACTTCTTTATCTCCATATTTATAGTAAGCAGGCGGCATAATTAAAAATCTATTAAAACCCAAGGATTTAGAGACTCTCATTAAATTTATTGTCTCACCTAAAGAATTTAAACCAGTACCAATAATATACTTTTTATTGTGTTTGCTTAAAGTGAGATGATTTAACAAATTAATTTTTTCAGAGACAGGTATTAGTTGGGCCTGTCCAGTGCTACCAAATATAGCTACTCCATGACAACCGTTATCAATAACCATTTCTGCGTGCAAAATGGTTTTTTTAATATCAAGTGTCAAATCATCATTTAAGATCGACATTGAGGCCGCATAAATGCCTTTAATTTTACTCATAATAAAAATTTATATAAAAATATAAATTAGTAAAGTTTATAAATTAACTATGAAAATATTAGCTATTCAAAGTAAGATGGGTATTGGTGATACGGTAATTTTTCTTCCCTTTATTAAAGCTATTTCAAAAAAATTTGGAGAACCTGTTAGTTTGCTAGTCAAGGAAAATTCAAAAGCTAATGAGTTTTTAATTCAAACTAATTATATTGATGAAATAATTAACTTGGAAAGAGACAATCAACTAAAACAAAAACATGATGGATTTGAAGGATTTTTCAGATTAGCTAGTGATATAAAAAAATATAATTTTGATAAAGTTTTTATATTCAATTCCTCTTTAAGATATAACTTAATCTCTAGATTTGCAGGTATTAAAGAAATATTTCAATACCCTTTATTTAAAAAGCAAAATCAACACATCACGCAGCCTGCTAAAGCTTTAATTAAAAACTACTTGGATATTGAAACTAGTGAAAATCCAGAAATTCAAATTGATAATGATTTAGTTCAAAAATCAGCATCAAAATTTAATATAAACAATGATGAGCTAAATGTTTTGTTGGGTATAGGTGGTTCAGGTCCAACTAAAAGAATACCATCAAAAACTTTTTTAAAAGTAATGGAAAATTTAGAAACTTTAAAAAAATGTAGATTTTTTTTGGCTACAGGAAAAAATAAAGATGAACAAATAATTTTAAATGAACTATATAACACAAAATTTAAAGGAAAATGTGTAGCCTTGGATAATCTTAATATAAGAGAAACATTACCGATTATTAAAAATTGTAATGTTGCAATTTGCAACGATACAAGTTTCTCACATTTATCTTCAGCATTAGGAATAAAAACAATTACATTAATGGCAGATACACCATTAATTTATGGTTCTTACAGTACAAATATGTATCCAATAATTCCTGATGGAGAAACAACAGTTACTCACAATACTCTTGGAAAAGATAAAATAAATCCAGATAAGATTTACAAAAAACTATTGTCAATAATTGATTAAGAAATATCTTTAAGAACTATCTCTTTAGCCTCATTAACTATAGCAGATAATCTTGAAGTCTCTGGAGAAATATCAGGATGAATTTTTTTTTGAATTTTTTGATAAGCTTTATTCACTAGTTCTTTAGTTGGTTTTTTATTAATATCTAAATTTAAAATCTTATATGCTTCAGATATTGATAATGAAGAGGAATTATTATTTTGATGCTGGTTAAAAGAAAATCTTCCAGAATTTCTTAAAGTTTGAATAAGTCTATACAGAGAAAGCAATTGGATCAGCGACAAACCTTTAAGTTTAACCAAAGCAAGACTTGCAAGAGTTAATGGCAATGTAAGTAAAAATTTTCCCCCAATTGCAAATAAAACAGCTAATAAAGCCAATAATAAAATTGTTATTAGCCTAACTCCTTTTGACATTTTTTTTGGAGAAATATTTGACCACCATTTTAATAAAAAATATAAAATGACTAATATTACAACTAGATAAATAATAAAATTCATATATTTCCTTATTAAATGAAAGTACCACAACTTAAAAAAAAACCAGAGATAAAAACTTGTCACAATATTGATTGGGAAGACAATTATAGCTGGATACATCAAGATAATATTTTAGAAGTTCTCAAAGATAAAAATAAGTTAGATCCTGAAGTCAAACAATATTTAAAAGATGAAAATGCTTATACAGAACATCATCTTAAAGACACCAAAGATATCCAGAAAAAATTATTTGATGAAATAAAAGGAAGAATTAAATTAGATGATGAATCTTTACCCTATAAAGATCATGCCTATGAGTATTGGACAAAAACTACAACAATGGGAAATTATTCCATAAAACTAAGAAAAAAAATTGGTTCAGAAAATATAGAAGAAATATGGAATGGAGATAAAGAAAAAGAAAAACTTAAAACAGAATATTTTGGAGTTGGAGATATAGAAGTAAGTAATAATGACAAATATCTAGGATACTCTTTAGATCTTAAGGGTTCTGAGTATTATACGATTTATTTAAGGGATATAAAAACAAACAAAATTATTTCAAAAAAAATTACAGAAACATCTGGAGGAATAACATTTAGTCTAGACGATAAATATATTTTTTATTCAAAACTCGATGAAAATCATAGAGCAAGAAAAATCTATAGACATAAAATTGGAAATTTTACTCATGATGATGAATTAATATTTGAAGAAAAAAGTGAAGCTTTTACAGTAAGTATTGGAATAAGCTCAGATGAAAAATATTATTTTATAAATACTTCTGATCATAATACTTCAGAACAATACTACTTTAAGTCAGATGAAACATATCCATCTCCTAAACTTATTATAAAAAGAGAAAGAGGTGTTATTTACTCTGTTAACTCATGGGATGGAAAATTCTACAATCATACAAACAAAAATGCTGAGGACTTCAAGATTGATTTTTGTGATAATTTAGAAAATCAAGATTGGAAACCATTTATATCTCCTAAAGATGAAGTTTTAATTGGAGGTCTAACTTTTCTTAAAAATTGGATTATTCGCAGCGAAACCTCAGACGCATTAGATAAATTATTTGTTAGAAATACTTCTACAAATATAGAAGAGGAATTAATTTTTTCAGATGAGAGAGTTTACGTTCCGGGGGTTACATTGGCACAAAAAGATAGAAATACAGATATAGTTTTTTTGGGATACTCATCCCCTAGGACTCCCTCAAGAGTATATAAATATAACTTAGCAACTAAATCTAGAGAATTTGTTAAAGAACAAGAGATACCATCTGGTCATGATAAAAATGATTACATTGTTGAGAGAGTGGAATATAAATCTCATGATGGAAGAATGGTACCATTAACACTTACCAGACATAAAAAAACAAAAATTGATGGTTCTGCAAATCTTTTATTATATGGATATGGATCTTATGGAAATTCTATGTCACCGAGTTTTTCTTCTACAAGATTAAGTCTTATCAATAGAGATATAATTTGGGCCACTGCTCACATTAGAGGGGGTATGGAAAAAGGTATGAAATGGTGGAAAGAAGGAAAATTAACAAACAAAAAAAATACTTTTGAAGATTATATTTATGCCGCAAAATATTTAATTGAAAAAAATTATACTTCTAAAGGAAAAATAATTGGAATGGGTGGATCGGCTGGAGGATTATTAATGGGAGCGGTGGTCAATCAATCTCCTGAATTATTTTTGGGAATTATTATGGCTGTTCCTTTTGTAGATTCTTTAACAACTAATCTTGATCATTCTTTACCTTTAACTGTTGGAGAATTTGACGAATTTGGAAATGCTAAAGAAAATAAAGAACACTTTGATTATATTTTTTCATATGCACCCTACAACAATATTAAAAAGATGGATTACCCACACATTTTCATTACAACAAGTTTAAGTGATAATAGAGTTTTATTTGATGAACCCGCAAAATTCACAGCAAAATTAAGGGAATATAAAACAGATAATAATTTGCTTCTTTTAAAAACCGAAATGAATGCTGGTCATGGTGGAAAATCGGGAAGAGATGGTGCAATAGAAGAAATTGCTATTGACTATGCATTTGCATTAAAAATTTCTAAAAAAATTAAGTAAATTTTTAATCTTGAAAAAAACAAATTAATTACCATATAAATCAAGTAAGTCGCCTAATGGGGCTTGCATAAATAAACTTGCTTAACAAAGGAGGATATTATGACAAGTAAGGATCTATCTATATTTAACTCACTGAGACCTTTTTCAATTGGTTTTGACGATATGTTCGACCAATTCGAAAATATGTTGGGAAATGGGAATTTGACAATGCAGTCAAATTATCCACCATACAACATCAGGAAGACCGGCAAAGACAATTATGCGATTGAAGTAGCATTAGCTGGCTTTAGCAAAAAAGATGTTGAGGTTGAGTTCGAGGACAACTTATTAACAGTTAGAACAAAACAAGTTAATAAGTCAGAAGACAGTGATGTTAATGGTGAAATTATTCATAAAGGTATTTCTCAAAGACAATTTGCAAGATCATTCACTATTGCCGATGATGTAAAAGTTAATGGTGCTGAACTTAAAGATGGTCTTTTGACAATATCTTGTGAAAGAATAATTCCAGAACATAAAAAAAAGAAGCTTATTGAAATTAAGTAAGTCTCAAACCTTGCTTGTGGGGATTTTCCCCACAAGTATTAATAAATGCTTAAAACTGATTAATTTATACAAATTCGTTTAGCATTGCTAAAGAATTATAATGAACATATTTGTTTCAAACATATAATTTTTAAAAACACCCATTTGATACAAAACCGATAACTATGTTATCTGAATTTATCTCAAACCTTCGTTCACAAGGAACTAGGTATTTTTTGCTATTATAAACTAGTTCAAAATTACCTTTAGCATTTTTAAAATCTTCGTCTGGTTTTCCAAGTTCCATTTGAAGTTCACTGGCAGATTTTCCAAGGAATTTACTTAATTTTTCATTTTCTTTTTCAACAATTGCATCTGTTTTTTCCTTTACAGTTTGACACCCTGAAAAAAGAATTATGATAATTAATAGGCTTATTGCTAATTTAAATTTTGTCATTAGTTAAAATCTACTTTTTTTGTTAAATAAATTATTAACTTTTAAGTTGTATAAATAATTTATTTCTTATTACATTTACAATTAATTATAGTAACAATTGTGTTCTTTATTTGATGGTTCAAGCATATGAATGAAAAAGCAATAGAAAAGATACTAAATATATTTTTAAAGGAAGTTCTACCACTAACTGAAAAAGGTGTTGCTAAAGGTAGTAAAATATTTGGGGCGGCAATTATTAAAAAAAGTGATTTATCGCTTGTAATCGCTGAAACAAACAATGAAATTGAAAATCCATTATGGCATGGAGAGATGCATACACTTAAGAAATTTTATGAATTAAACGCAAACACAAGGCCCAATGAGAAAGACTGCATGTTTTTAAGTTCACATGAACCCTGTAGTATGTGTTTAAGTGCAATCACTTTTTCTGGGTTTGATAATTTTTATTATTTGTTTCCATACGCAGCAACAAATGATGATTTTAATATCCCTCATGACCTGAATATACTAAAGGAAGTTTTTAATATTGGTGACGGAAAATATAATAAAGAAAATTCATATTGGAAAAGTCAAAACATAAATTTACTTATTGACAATTTACCTACTTCAGAAAAAGAAAAAGTTTTAAACATATTAGAAGAGATAAGAAAAAGATATTTTACTTTATCGAGTCAATATCAGAAAAATAAGGATGGAAATTCTATACCATTAAATTAATTAATGAATACAAACCTTAAAATTTCAAATGTAACTAAAATATATCCTGGGTGTATTGCAAACGACGATGTTTCACTCGAGTTTAATAGTGGTAAAATTTATGCTCTTCTTGGAGAAAATGGTGCTGGAAAATCTACACTTGTTAAAATTCTCTCAGGTGTAGTCATTCCTGATGAAGGTAAAATTTATTTAAATAAAAATATTCTAAAACTTAATTCACCATCAGATGCAAAAAAAAATGACATTGGAATGGTATTCCAGCATTTTAATCTTTTTGAAACTTTGTCTGTATTTGAAAACTTAATAATAGACTCAGATGAACAAAGAGAAAGTTTAAGAGAAAAAATAGATACAATCATGAAAAAATACAATTTTTCAGTTGATCTTGATGTTCCTGTTCTCAATTTATCAGCAGGTCAAAAACAAAAAGTAGAAATAATAAGATGCCTAATTAGAAGCCCAAAAGTTTTAATTATGGATGAACCCACATCGGTATTAACAGAGCAAGAAACCAGTGAATTATTCTTATCATTAAAAAAATTTTCAGAGGAAGGAATTTTAATTATTTATATAACCCATAAACTAAAGGAAGTTATGCAACTTTGTGATGAAGTTGCTGTGATGAGAAGAGGAAAATTGGTCTCTGTAAGCCAAATCGATAATGAAAATATAGAATCTCTTGCTAACAAAATGGTAGGTCAGGATTTAAAAACAATTAAGAAAAAAAAGGAAAATACTTCGTCGGAACAATTAATTAAAATAACAAATCTTAATTTTACAAGTGAAGATCCTTTTGAAACAAACTTAGTTGATATTAATTTTTCTCTAAATCGAGGGGAATGTTTAGGAGTCGCCGGTATATCAGGAAATGGCCAAAGTGAATTATTTCAAGTGTTAAGTGGTGAAATTATATCAAATAAGAATTCCATAGAATTTAATAAAAATTTTATTGGGGATTTAAATCCTCAAGAAAGAAGAGAATATTTAATGGCTTTTTCTCCAGAAGATAGGCTTGAACAAGCTGCTATTCCACAAATGGCAATTTTTGAAAATGTAGCTCTAAACAATTTTAAATCATCAAATTTTTTTAATAATGGATTAATAAATGAAAGCAAAATTAAAGAGCATTCAAAAAAAATAATTTCGGAATTTAATGTAAACACTGACAATATAGATTTAAAAAGCCAATTTTTATCTGGAGGAAATTTACAAAAATTAATTATTGGAAGAGAATTAATAACATCTCCAGATTTATTAATTTGTTTTAATCCTACATGGGGTTTAGACGTTGGAGCTATAAATTATATTCATGAAACATTAATTAAAATAAATGAACAAAATAAATCGATAATATTAATATCAACAGACACTGATGAGTTGTTAAAATTAAGTGACAAAATTTCAGTAATCCACAGAGGAAGATTATCAAAAATAATGAATGCTGAGGATGTTACCTCTGAGAAACTTGGGATACTTATGGGAGGAGGAAATTGATTAAAATTGTAAAAAGAGATCAACCTTCAAAAGCTATATTTTTCTTTACACCTGTCCTAGCTATTTTTCTCACATTAATAGCGGGAGGTATAATATTTTATATTTTAGGTTTTAAACCATTTGAAGCCCTAAAATTTTTTTTTATAGTTCCAATTGCAGATAAATATGGTTTCAGTGAATTACTATTAAAAGCCACACCACTTTGTTTAATAGCGATTGGTTTATCTTTTTGTTTTAAAAGTAACAATTGGAATATTGGAGCAGAAGGTCAATTAACTTTTGGGGCTATAGTTTCAGGAGGAGTTGCATTATTATTTTATGATCAAGAAGGTTTCTATATTCTACCAATAGTAATATTAGCAGGCGCAATTGGTGGTATGATATATGCATCAATACCTGCAATATTAAAAACTTACTTCAATACTAATGAGATATTAGTAAGTCTTATGTTGGTATATGTTTCAAAATTAATTTTAGATTATCTTGTTGTAGGTCCTTGGAGTAATCCAGAAGGATTTAATTTTCCTGAAACTAGACAGTTCAGTGACTCTGCAAGACTTCCTTTATTATTTGAAGGACTAAGAATTCACGCAGGAATATTTTTAGCATTAGCTGCAGTGGTTATTAGCTGGTTTGTTTTTTATAAAACATATTTGGGTTTCCAAATGAAAGTTTCAGGTTTTAGTTTAAAGACAGCAAAATATGCTGGCTACAAAGGTAAAAAAATGATTATCCTGGTTTTTTTAATAAGTGGAGCTTGTGCGGGTCTAGCAGGCGTAGGAGAAATAACTGGACCAATTGGACAGCTTCATAGAGAGGTATCTCCAGATTATGGATTTACTGCGATTATTGTTGCATTTTTAGGTCGTTTACATCCTGTTGGAATAATTTTTGCATCTCTAGTTGTTGCAATAACTTATCTGGGTGCTGAAACGGCACAAATCTTTATGCAAATACCAAAATATACAGGTCAGGTTTTTCAAGGGATGATTTTATTTTTTCTTCTTGCTTCTGACTATTTACTCTTTTTCAAATTTAAATTTATAGGTTCAAAAAAATGATAGTAGATATAAATTTTGTTGGACTAATAGTTGCATCTATAATGGCTTCTGCAGTTCCTTTGATTTTGGCGTCTTGTGGTGAATTAATTACTGAAAGATCTGGGGTTCTAAACCTTGGTGTTGAAGGAATGATGATCATTGGAGCTATTTCAGGCTTTGCACTAATGACCGTTACTGGAAGTTTAATTATAGCAGTTTTTGGTGCAATGTTAGCTGGAGTTTTAATTTCAACAATTTTTGCATTTCTCACCCAAACATTAATTACAAATCATGTCGCTACTGGTTTAGCTCTCACTATTTTTGGAATAGGAATTTCTGCAATGATTGGAAAAAACTTTGTGGGTATTCCTGGAAAAGAGTTTCCTGTTTTGTTTGAAGGTTTAAAAGATACAATACCACTTTTAAGTCCAATATTATTTGGTCATTCAATAGTTTTTTATTTTGCTTTTGCCCTTCCCTTCATAACTAGCTACTTTTTAAAAAAAACAAAAATTGGATTAATTGTTAGAGCTGTAGGAGACTCGCCTGAGGCCGCCTCTAATCAAGGAATAAATGTAAGGTTTGTGCGTTATGCTTGTATACTTTATGGAGGCGCAATGTGTGGTCTTGCAGGGGCATATTTGTCAATGATTTATACTCCGCAGTGGATTGAAAATATGACAGGTGGTAGGGGCTGGATTGCACTTGCTCTGGTGGTTTTCTCAACATGGAACCCTATTAAAATTTTAATCGGTGCGATTATATTTGGTGGATTGACCATTATTCAATTTCATATGCAAGCAATTGGAGTAAGAATTCCTGTGCAATTTTTAACGGCCCTGCCTTACATAGTAACAATAATAGTTTTAGTTGTAATTTCTCGTGATAGTAGAAAAATAAGACTAAGTACTCCTAGTTCCTTGGGGAAATCTTTTCATAAAGACAATTAATTTTAAAATAATCATTTTTTTTTAGATAATTTAATTTAAATTTAATTAATTAAAAAATCAAAAGGGGAAATAAATTTATGCATAAATTTTTAATTCGTTCTTTCGTCTCTTCTTTAGTTTTATTATTTACATTAACTGTAGCTGCAGTTGCAAAAGATGTAAAAGCAGCATTTGTTTATATTGGTCCAACTGGTGACCATGGATGGACATATCAGCATGATGTAGGTAGAAAAGCTGTTGAAGCTGCCGGATTTAAAACAACATACGTGGAAGGTGTTCCAGAAAGTGCTGATGCTGAAAGGGTTCTTAGACAATTAGCTAATTCTGGTCATGACATTATCTTTACAACTAGCTTTGGATATATGAACCCTACTAACAAAGTTGCAAAAGAGTTTCCAAATGTAAAATTTGAACATGCTACTGGATATAAAAGAGAGCATCCAAATGTTGCAACTTACGCAGCTAGATTTTATGAAGGCAGAACTATTTTGGGAACAATTGCTGGAACTATGACTAAATCTAATGTAATTGGATATGTTGCATCTTTTCCAATACCTGAAGTAATAAGAGGTATCAATTCATTTACTTTAGCAGCTCAAAAAGTTAACCCAAATATTAAAACTAAAATTGTTTGGGCTTTCACTTGGTACGATCCAGGTAAAGAAGCAGAAGCAGCAAAAGCTTTAATTGATCAAGGTGCTGATGTAATTGCTCAACATACAGATAGTACAGCTATTGTTCAAATGGCTGAAAAAGCAGGAGTATATGCTTTTGGACAAGCGAGTGATATGGATAAGTTTGCACCAAAGGCTGTATTAACTTCAGTTGAGAATAACTGGGGACCATATTATGTCGATAGAGTTAAAGCTGTTGCAAATGGTACATGGAGTCAAAAAGATACATGGCACGGTATAGGTGATGGTATGGTAGTAATCTCAGGTTTAGACTCTCAAATGCCTAGTGATCTACAAGCAAAAGTTAAAAAACTTCAGGCAGATTTAGCATCTGGTAAAGTTCATTCTTTCACTGGACCAATTTATGACCAAAAAGGTAATTTAATGGTAGCAGAAGGGAAAACTGCAGATGATGGTATGCTAGCAGGTATGATGACTTATGTTAAAGGTGTTGAAGGAGATATACCGAAGTAAGCTCTTTAATTTATAATAATTTAAAAGGCCGGTTTTTTAACTGGCCTTTTTTATATTTGATGTTTTTTTTTAATTTCTTCAATTCTTAATTCTTCATAAATTTCGAAGGGCTGCACAATCCAAGGATTACCAGGAAGTTTTTTCGCACAAAAATCTGGCTCAAATGTTGATTTCTTTTTTTTAAACAACGTAGCAGTTTTAATATCTTCTATTTTATCCTTTATTGGTTCATATTTTTTTAACCAATCTATACTTTTATTGAAAGTTATTCCTGTATCAGATAAATCATCACATAAAAGTATTTTCCCACCCATATTAGGTGCTATAGAACTCATTTCCCTTGAAAAAACAATGTCACCTTGCTCATCTTCCACTCCTGTACCACTATAAGACTCAACAGCAAGATATGCACATTTTAATTTAAATATTCTGCTTAATACATCTATCATCGGTGCTGCCCCACGCATGATGCCAATCAGTATTGTTGGTTTATATCCACTTTCATCGATTTGGATTGCTAACTTCTCAACAGTCTTGTTGTACTCATCCCAGCTGACTATCATTTTTTCAGTCATAATCTTTTAATATCTATTTATTTAAATAATAAAACTAAAACTGCAAGAACGATAAGTGCAATTATTGAAGATATTAAAATATACAACCTATGAATGTTTCTTCCTCTTAAATTAAAATAATGTCGTGCTACTCCAGTAATAACTGCTAATGCGCATAATATTAACCAATTGTATTGATGATAAACAAGAAAACTTGAGTGTCCAGAAAGCATTATAAACAATACTAAAAAAGTGGAATAATTGTTATGAATTGATCTCTGTTTAGCTGCTTGAGATAGACTCATATCAAATTTTTCACCTCTTTCACTACTGCTGATGATGTTCATTTGATTGGGTATAATTACTGTAAAAACATTTCCAAACATATTGGTTCCTATAATTAATCCAACACTTAAAATTGCAAATTTTGGTCCAAATAATTTTGTTAAACCAAAAGAAACAGCTGCTAATAAAATAATAGATGTAGATATAAATAATACATTATTTTCAATCAATTTTGATTTGCATAATAGATCATATATAAACCAAAAAATAATTAATGATAAAAGCGAAATAATAATAGCATAACTAGGTGGCATTAACAGGACACGTTTATCAACCATTAATACACCAGCGTTATAATAATAAATTACGACTAATAGCAACATTCCTGTTACAAAAGTAAGGTAACTTTGCCATTTAAAAATTACTAATCTATTTAAATAATCCTGCGGTGGCGAGGTTTTTAACCTCGAAAGTTTATAAAAAAAACCAGAATGCATCAGATATCCCTCTCCATCTACATCATCACTAGTTATATTTTTATTTAAATTATTGTCTAAGTAATTAAATAAAAAACTGTTACCTACCCATAATATTGCAAATACTACATGGCCCCATCTTAGAATAACTTCTAACCATTTAATTGTATAAGGTAAAAATTCCATCAGTATTTTATTTTATCTACTTTTTTATCCCAAATTTCAAAAGCTTTTAAAGCTTCTTCTCTAAGCATTTGTACCATTTTAATTTTTCTATCATCAATTTTTTTTGGAATTTCTGTATAAATAAAAGAGTCATCAAAATCTATATTTTTTGCATCTTCTCGAGTATTTGCATAATATATTTTACCTAATCTTGACCAATAAATTGCTGAAAGACACATCGGGCAAGGTTCACAAGATGTATAAATCTCGCATCCAGATAGATCAAAAGTATTTAAATTTTTACAAGCTTCTCGAATTGCTACTATTTCTCCATGGGCAGTTGGATCATTTGTGGAAGTAACTTTGTTAGAACCCTCTGCAATAATCTTTTGATCCTTAACTATAACACTTCCAAAGGGACCACCTATAGTATTCGCACTTTTTATTGAAAGTTCAATGGCTTTTGCCATAAATTTTTTTTTATCTTCCATTTTTTTTTTTTATTTTATTTTTAATTTTGTTAATACTCATTAAAATTCTTTCAGGTGTTGCTGGCGCATTAAGTTCTGGTGCAAACTGATAATTGCCAACTGAAGCAACTGCATCTTTAATTGCGTAAAAAACGCTCATAGCTAACATTAGAGGAGGTTCACCTGTTGTCTTTGCTTTATTAACAACTTTTTCTTTATTTATTCCATCTTTAAAAATTTCTACATTAAATTTTTTTGGAATATCACTTACAGCAGGAATTTTATAAGTTGATGGAGAGAAAGTTGTAATCTGACCATTTGATTTCCAATTTAGCTCTTCAATAGTTAACCAACCTTGTCCTTGAACAAAACCCCCTTCGATCTGACCTAATTCAAGTGCAGGATTTATTGGTTTCCCTGCATCATGCAAAATATCAACTCTTTCTAGGATATTTTCACCTGTCAGTGTATCTATAGTTACTTCTGAAACAGCTGCACCATAACAAAAATAATAAAATGGTCTTCCTCTAAATTTTTTTTTATCAAAGTTTATTTTTGGCGTTGAATAAAAACCTGAGGATGAAAGAGAAATTCTATTTAAATATGCTTCTTGAATAATACTTTTAAATTCAAATTGTCTGTTTCCAAATATTATATATTGATCCTTATAAATTGCTTCTTGATTGTAAATCTTATATTTTTTTTTAATAAATTTTTCTAAATTTAATTTAATTTTTGCTACCGCATTTAATGCTGCAGCACCATTAAGGTCTGTGGTTGAAGATGCAGCGCTAGCAGAAGTATTTGGAACCTTAGCTGTATTTGTTGATGAAATATGTACTAAATTATATGGTAATCCCAAGGAATTGGCCACTAGTTGAGCTATTTTTGTATGAGTCCCTTGACCCATTTCTATACCACCATGGTTCAAGTACACACTTCCATCTGTATAAATATGCACTAAAGCACCAGCTTGATTTAAATGAATTGTTGTAAATGAAATCCCAAATTTTACTGGTGTAATGGCTATACCCTTCTTTTTAAATTGATTTTTTTCATTGAATTTTTTTATCTCTGAATATCTTTTTTTATAATTAGATTTATTTTCTAAATTTTTAAATATTTCATTAATCACATTGTCTTCAATAGTCATTCCATAATGAGTTATATTTTTTTTATCTTTTTGATAAAAATTTTTCTTTCGAACTTGAATTGGATCTTTTTTTAAATACCTTGAAATATTATCAATAACATTTTCTATAGCCATCATTCCTTGATTTCCACCAAAGCCTCTAAATGCAGTTGAAGTTGCAATATTTGTCTTGCATAAATTATTTGTTACCTCGATATCTGATATGTAATACGCATTGTCTATATGAAGAAGAGCTCTTTCATTTATTGCTGCTGATAAATCTGGCGACATTCCACAATTTGATGATAAGTTAATTTTTAATCCTTCAATAATTCCTTCATCATTAAATCCAACTTCGTATTCAGATAAAAATTCATGCCTTTTACCAGTCAAAATTATATCATCATCTCTATCTAGTCTTAATTTCACAGGCTGACCTGTTTTTTTTGCCAACAACGCACAAATACATGCAGTCATAAAATTTGTCTCTTTCCCTCCAAATCCACCTCCAATTCTTCTTACTTCAACATTTATAGAATTACTTTTCTGATTAAACATTTTTGCAATTAATTGTTGTGTCTCAGAAGGATGTTGTGTTGAACTGTAAACTAAAAAATTATCATCTTCTTTAGGTATAACAAACGCTGCCTGACCCTCTAAATAAAAGTGTTCTTGACTTCCAGTTGTAAAGTTTCCTTTCAAATTATATTTTGAATTTTTAATTTTCTTAGAAGGGTTTCCTTTTTTAATTTTTCTAGGCTTAAATAAAAACTGTTTTTTGTTTAAAGCATCTTTTATTGTGATAACTGGTTTTAAATCTTTATAAGTGATTTTTGCTTTTAATACTGCTTTTCTTGCAAGTTCAATAGTTGTGGCAGCTACAGCAAACAATGGTTGACCAAAAAACTCAACTTTTTTATCTGGAAATATTGGATCACCATCAAAAACAGGGCCTACATCGTTCCTTCCTGAAATATCACTTTGAGTGACTACTGATATGACCCCTTCACTTTTTTTTACATCGCTTAAGTCTATTTTTTTGATTATTGCATGAGCTTTTTTACTTAAACCAATAGCACCATAAATTGTATTTTTTGGTTCATTAATGTCGTCGGTGTATTCAGCGAATCCACTTACATGCTTATAAGCACTATCATGTGGTCTTACATCATTAATATAGTTCTCTTTGCTCATTTAATTAACTCTTGTTAGCTTATTAGAATCTATTTCTACAAAACATTTCATCAATAAATTTTTTGCTATCTCTAGTCTATATTCTTTACTTGCTCTCATATCCCCTATAGGACTTAGGTCTTTATCAAGAGAATTTTTGGCTTGATTAAAAGTACTTAAATTAAGAGGTTTATTCTTAAGAATTTTCTCACAGGCTTTAGCTCTTTTTGGTACAGCTGCCATACCACCAAAAGCGATAAAAACTTCTTTAATTTTATTTTTATCAATTTCAAAATTAAAAGATCCACAAACAGATGAAATATCATCATCAAATCTTTTTGATATTTTAAATGCTTTAAAAATATTTTTCTTAAATAATGGTATTTTTATTGAGTGAATAAATTCATTCTTTTTTAATTTAGTTTTTCTATAATCAAGGAAAAAATTATTTATAGGAATAACTTTTCTTTGATTGAAACTTTCAATTAAAATTTCTGCATTTAAAGATAACAAAATTGGTAATGTATCACCTATCGGAGATGCTGTTGCAATGTTACCACCTATAGTTCCTACATTTCGAATTTGAACTGAACCATATCTTTTAAGAACCAAATAAAAATCTGGATAATGTTTTTTAATTTCTTTTTCAAATTTTATTAAAGGTGTAGAGGCGCCAACCTCAAGGTAATTTTTATTTACTTTTATAAAGTCTAATTCTTTTATTTCTTTTAAATCAATTATAAAAGGAATTTCTTTTCTTTCTTTTGTAACTTTTAAAGATAAGTCTGTTCCACCTGCAAGAAAACTAAAATTAGAGTATTTTTTAATTATATTTTTTAAATCCTTAATATTCTTTGGTGAAAAATAAATTTTATCATCTTTTTTAATATAAATATTTTTTGGTTTAATTTTTTTTAATAATTGAATAACTTTATTATTATTTTTACTAAATTGATCATTCCTATTTTTCTTGTCTAAACTTTTTGCAGCATCTATTATAGGTCTATATCCAGTGCAACGACATAAATTACCTGATATAGAATCTGTTATTAATTCATTATTAAGATTTTTGTTATTTTTAAACATTGAAAATAAAGCCATAACAAATCCTGGAGTACAGAAACCGCATTGGGAACCATGAAATTTTACCATCGCATCTTGTACAGGGTGAAGTTTGCCGTCTTTGGAAACCAAATCTTCTACAATTAAAAGTTGTTTACCATTTAATGATGGAACAAATGAAATACAGGAATTAATTGCTTTGTATATAATCTTATTATCGACTAATTCACCTAAAACAATTGTACACGCGCCACAACCACCCTCTGAACATCCTTCTTTAGTTCCAGTCTTTTTTAATTCGGTTCTAATATAATTAAGTATGGTTTGATTTGGATCAGGATTATTGATTACAATAAGCTTATCATTTAATAAAAATTTAACAGAGCTCGATATCACTTAACTACCTCTATAAGTAGAATAACTCCAAGGTGAAACAAGTAAAGGAACATGATAATGCTGGGAGGGATCTGAAATACCAAATCTGATAATAACATCATCCAGGAATGGAACATCGCTAGCTGCAGATGTATTTTTAAAATAATCACCAATATGAAAAACTAATTCATATTTACCCTTAATGAAAACATCTCCCTCTGCTAATGGTGAATTAGCTCTACCATCGTCATTGAGTTTTGTTGATGTTAATTTTTTTCGTTCTGAATTATTAATATAAAACAACTCAACTAGGATACCTTTGCCAGGTTTACCAGAATACACATCTAAAACATGAGTTGTGAGCTTTGTCATAAAATTATAGTATCATTTAATTTCAAACTTAAATTATTTTAAAGTTATATGAGAACAATAGATAACATTAACGATCTTAACAAGTCTGATTTTTTGTCTTTATTTGGTAATGTTTTTGAAAAAACTGAGTCAGTTGCAGTGGAAGCATTTGAGTCGAAACCATTTAAAAGCTTTGAAGATATTATGTTTAAAATGCTTGATATTTACGAAAATTACGAAAAGAATAAAATTTTAGAGATTTTAAATTCTCATCCTGAGCTTGCTGTAGCAAAAAAAATGACCTCTGAATCTATATCAGAACAAGCCTCTGCAAAATTAAACCAATGTTCTAATGATGAATATGAAGAATTTAAAAAATTAAATACAGAATATAAAAAAAAGTTTAATTTTCCTTTTATAATCGCTGTAAAAGGTAAAGATAAAAATGAAATTTTGAATAATTTTAGACAAAGAATACAAAGTGACGTAGAAAGTGAATTCCTTGAAGCAAAAAAACAAGTAAAAAAAATCGCAACCTTTCGTTTGAATGAAATAAATAAAAAATGAAAAAATTTATAAGTGCAAAAATGATTAACTTAGCGGACCCAAGAATTGGATCTAAAGTTATATTTAAGACTGACGATTTTTTTGCAGCTGCTCATAGAATATTAAAAATCGAAACTCCAGTTTTTAAAGATGGACTATTTGACAAACATGGTAAATGGATGGATGGATGGGAAACAAGGAGAAGAAGATCAAAAGGTTTTGATTATTTAATTTTAAAACTTGGTAAACCTGGGAAGATATTTGATATAGACATTGACACAACACACTTCAATGGAAACCAACCCACACATGCTTCGTTAGAGGGTTGCTTAAGTAAAACAAAGCCTAATAAGAAAACAAAATGGATTTCTTTACTGAGCAAAAAAAAACTTGGGCCAAGCCGAAACCATAGCTTCAAATCAAACAACAAATCTGTTTTTAATTATATAAGACTAAACATTTTTCCAGATGGTGGAGTTGCAAGACTAAGGCTTTATGGAAAAATTGAAATGGAGAAAAACTTTTTAAATAACAAAACAATTAACCTTACATCTGTTTTAAATGGCGCTTCAATTATTGGTTGTAATAATGAACATTTCGGCAGAGCTGAAAATATCATAGCACCTGGTAAAGGAAAAAATATGGGAGATGGTTGGGAAACAAGAAGAAGTAGAGGAAAAAACTTTGATTGGCTTATAATAAAATTTGGAAAACCGGGATTAATAAAAAAGCTAGAGATAGATACCCATCATTTTAAAGGAAACTATCCCGATAGTTGTTCAATTCAAACTGCAAGCATTTCAAAAAATCTGTCCAATAAATCAATTGTCAACAATTCAAAAAATTGGAAGTTTATTTTAAATAAGTCAAAACTGTCAGCTCATAAGAAACATATTTTTAAAAAATTTTTAATTAAGAGAAGTAAGGAAAATTATCTTAGAATTAATATCTATCCAGATGGTGGACTTTCAAGAATAAGGGCATTCGGAAATTTTGTGAAATGAAAATAATAAAAGCAAAAAAGATTACTAAAAAAAATTTTTCTAAATTTGGTCAATTAATAGATACGTCAAAAAAAAATCCTATAAATATTAATGATGGGTATGCAAAAAGATTTGATAATTTGATAAACCTAGATACGTCTAAAAACAAAGGGAAAGCAATTGTTAGTATTTTTAAAGCAAAAAAAAGAAGATTTCCTATGAAAATTGATATGATGGAAAAACATCCTTTAGGAAGCCAAGCCTTTATACCAATGGAAGATACAAAATTTTTAGTATTTGTAGCACCAAAAGGAGATAAACCAGATGTAAATAAAATCCAATCCTTTTTAGTACCAAAACAAACTGGAGTTAATTACAATGCTGGTATTTGGCACTTTCCGTTGATTTCTATGAAAGACATGAATTTTCTAATTGTTGATAGAAAAGGAAAAGGAAACAATCTTGTTACTTATAAATTTAAAAAAGATAAAATTATTTTAAAGAAATGAAAAAAAAATATCCAAGAGATTTGGTGGGATATGGTTCCAAACAAGTTAAGGTAAGGTGGCCTGGTAATGCTAAGTTAGCTTTACAATTTGTACTAAATTATGAAGAAGGAGCAGAGAATTGTACTCTCCACGGTGACAAAACTTCAGAAGTATTTTTATCAGAAATTATAGGAGCAAAAGCAATTAAAGGTCGACACTTAAATATGGAATCAATTTATGAATATGGATCAAGAAGAGGATTTTGGAGAATTCACGACCTCTTTATCAAAAAAAAAATCCCACTTACTATTTTTGGAGTTGGTATGGCATTGGAGAGAAATAGAGAAGTTTGTTCTGCTATAAAAAAAGCAAATTATGAAGTTGCTAGTCATGGATGGAGATGGATTGATTATCAAAATGTATCAAAGAAAAAAGAAAAGAATGATATGAAACTTGCAGTCAAATCTATAAAAAAGATTTTTGGCTATCAACCTGCTGGTTGGTACACTGGTAGGTGTAGCACAAATACTTTAGATTTAGTAATCGAAAATGGTGATTTTTTATACTGTAGCGATACATACAGTGATGATCTTCCATATTGGATAAAAAAAGGTAATAAAAAACAACTGATGATTCCTTATACACTTGATAACAATGATATGAGATTTGCAACCAATCAAGGATTTAATTCGGGTGAACAATTTTATAATTATTTAAAAGATAGTTTTGATGCCCTTTATGAGGAGGGAAAAACTTCACCAAAGATGATGTCGGTCGGCTTACATTGTAGATTAATTGGAAGACCTGGAAGAATACAGTCTCTTAAAAAATTTTTAAATTACATCACAAAATTTAAGGATATTTGGATCTGCAAAAGAGTAGATATCGCTAAACATTGGATAAAAAATTACAGTTAAATTTTTATTATTGTTCCGCAGCTACAGAAGTATAGTGAGCAACCGCCTCTATCTCCTCATCAGTTAATATACCCTCCATTGCGGGCATTACTCCTATACCGTTTCTAACTGCCATTATAATTCTTTGAATATCAGGTCTAATTTCATTTAAATTTGGACCAACCATTGCGTTCGATCCAGCATCTGAGAGCATATGACATGCTGCACAATTTCCAGTTCCCAGAAAAACTTCTTTTCCCTTATTAAATAATTCATCAGCATTAACGTGGGTTAATGATAAAAATATCAAAAATAATGATGCACCAAAGAAATTTAAAAATAATTTTTTCACATAAATTTGGTATCATAATTAAAAAAATTTAAAAAGGAGAATTATGAAAGCTTATTGGGTTGCAAATTATACTGAAATAAAAGACGACGAAAGACTTAAAAAATATGCTGTTAAAGCAAAAGAAGCGGTTGAAAAATATTCTGGAAAAATAATAGCGAGAAGTGCAAATAACGTAACTTTAGAAGGCAGGGAAATGGTTAGAGTAGCACTTGCAGAATTTCCAGATATTGAAACAGCAAAAAATTGTTACAATTCCGAAGAGTATGTTGAAGCTAGAAAACATTTGAAAAATAATGCTACTAGAGATCACATAATTTTTGAAGGATTATAAAAAAAAGATTTAATTAAATAATTTGTATGAAAATTTTTGATTGCTTTATGTTTTTTGATGAAGAGCAAATTTTAGACCTTCGCTTGAATGTCTTGAACGAGACGGTAGATTTTTTTGTAATAGTTGAAAGTATTTATAATCATAGAGGAGAAAAGAGAGAACTTATTTTTGATAAAAATAAATTTAGTAAATTTAAAAATAAAATTATTTATTTAATACATGATGAAATTCCTAAACAAGTCGAAATTGTAAATGAAAAAGATAGTGAAAATGAAAAAAATAGAAAATATATAATGAATGCTGTTTATAGAGAAAATTCTCAAAGAAATTACATATCTGAAGGAATTAAAAAAGCAGACAAAAACGACTTAATTTTAATATCTGATGTTGATGAAATACCAAAATTTGAAAACTTAAATATTCAAGAAATAACAAATAAAATAATTATGTTTAAACAAAATATGTTTCATTATAAATATAATTTAGTTCTACCAAACTTTAAGTGGACAGGAACAAAAGCAGTCAGAAAAAAAGATTTGATATCGCCTCAATGGCTAAGAAATACAAAAGATAGAAACTACCCTTTTTATAGAATTGACACTTTTTTTTCAAAAAAAAAATATAGTAATGTCAAAATAATAGAAGATGGAGGTTGGCACTTCTCAAATATTAAAACAGCAAAAATGCTTAATCACAAATTTAAGTCCTACCTACATCATATAGAATTTGATAAAGCCGAAATAGATGAAAATGATATCCAAAAACTAATAAATGATAAACAAGCTGTTTATAATCTAGCTGTAGATCAAAGAGGAAATAAAGTTGGAAATGGAACAATTCTAGAAAATTTTGATAATAAAAAATTACCACTTTACATTCAGAAAAATTTAGAAAAATTTAAAGATTGGTTGAATTAGTACTGAATAGGCTCTGGATCTATACTTCGCCACAAATACCAAGTTGCTACTGAACAATAAGGTGAAAATTTTTTATTTAGATATTTCACATAACTTTCTGGTGGTAAATATTTTTTATTAAAATTTTTTGAAATAGCTCTTAACAAACCAATATCTTGGATTGGCCAAATATTAGGACGATTATAAGTAAATAATAAAATCATTTCTGCTGACCATCTTCCTATTTGTCTTAATTGAGAAAGATATATTATTGCATCTTCATCAGACATATTTGAAATAAGTCTAGGATTAAACTCTTTACTTAATATTTTTTGGGCTAAACTTTTTATTCCTTTTACTTTCTGTCTACTTAGACCGCAGCTTTTGAGCTGAACAGTAGATAACTTACTTACTGTTTTTGCGTTAATTTTATTTTTACATTTTTTCTTAAATTTTAAAAAAACTGAATTAGCAGCAGCTACACTAATTTGTTGTCCAATTATACTTTTACAGAGAGAGAAAAAGACATCTTTTCTTGTAGTTAGTACTGTCTCTGAAGGGGATTTATATTTTTTAATCAAAGAAGACATTATTTTATCTTTTTTAGATAAATATTTTTTTGCTTTATTCCAATATAATGGAGTTTTACTCATGTCGTGAAACAGATAGCTTTTTTTTCAAATACACCTCTCTTCTAAATATAATTACAGATGAAACTATAACTAATAAAGCACCTAATAATGTTTTAGAAGTTGGTATTTCGTTCCAAATAAAATATCCAAATATTATAGCAAAGACTAATCCAAGATATTTTAAAGGGGAAACTAAACTTACTTCTGAGTATTTGTAAGATTGTGACAACCATAAATTTGCAAGACCACCTAATATACCAACCATTGATAGCAAAAATAAATCAAGTAAACTTGGCAAGACCCATCCCTGATAAAAAGATAAAAAACTTAAAATCATTATCGAGAATGAAAAGAAAAAACTAATTAACCAAGCAGGCTCTGTTGATGATAATTTTCTTATAGCAATAGCTACATAAGATAAGCCTAGGCAAAAAATTATTGGATAAATATAATATAAATTTAAAGAGCTAAAACCTGGTTCAGTGATGAAAATTATACCAACAAATCCTACTAAGACCGCTAACCATCGATAAATACCAACTTTTTCTTTTAGTAAAAAAATTGAAAATATTGTTATAAATATTGGTGCTGCAAAAGAAATACTTACAACTGTTGCTAAAGGCAAATTTCTTAATGCTATAAATATAGAAACCAAAGCAATTAATCCTGCTAAACATCTTTTAAAATGAAGAAATGGTCTAGTTGTTTTGTAAAAATCTAAATATCTATCTTTAGGAATAAGAAATAGAATAGGAATTATTCCACAAAATCCTCTAAAAAATAATACTTGTCCAACGGGATAATCCTCAGACCATTTAACAATCACATCCATAAGTGAAAATGCACATACCGATATGAACATGTAAAAAAAGCCTAATTGATTTTTTGATAGCATATGATTAACTTTAGATTAATTAAGTTAATTATCAATGGAAATAGCAATTTTAGGATTAGGGTGTTTTTGGGGACCAGAGATAAAGTTTAGTAAACTTGATGGAGTTATAAAAACAGAAGTAGGTTACTGTGGGGGTCACAATGCTGAAACCAATTACAAAGAAGTATGCACAGGCACAACAAACCATGCAGAAGTAGTAAAATTAAATTTTGATCCTAAAGTAATATCTTACGAGAAAATTCTTGAATATTTTTTTGAAATTCATGATCCAACAACCTTAAATTCTCAAGGACCAGATTTCGGAACTCAATATAGAAGTGAAATATTTTATTTGAATGATCAGCAAAAAATTACTGCTGAAAAGGTGATAGAAAAAGAAAACATCAAATTATCAGGAAAAGTAGTAACAAAAACTTCTTTAGTCAAAAACTATTGCCCAGCAGAAGAGTATCATCAACGATATTTGGAAAAAAGATAAAATGTCTTTAGTTGATACTAGTTGGCTAGAAAATAATATTAATAAAGTAAAAATTATTGATTGCTCATGGCATATGCCTCAAACTCAAAGAAACGGTTTTGAGGAATATACAGAAGAACATATTCCAAATGCTATTTTTTTTGATTTAGATAAAAATTCTAAATTAGATACTGATTTACCACATATGCTTACTGATAGTAAATCTTGGGAAAAAATAATGAGCAACATGGGTATAAAAAATAATGATCGAATAGTAATTTACGATAATTCTGATGTTATTAGTTCTTGTAGATGTTGGTACAATTTAATTTATTATGGACATGATCCTAAACTAGTTCATGTTCTGGATGGTGGTTTAAAAAAATGGAAAAAAGAAAATAAACCTACAGATAACAAAGAAGTAAGCAATCAAACTTCAAATTATATATGTAAAGAAAATAAACAACTAGTTAAAAATAAAAAAGAGATAGATGAAAATATTAAATCACAAAAATTTAATGTTGTTGACGCAAGAAGCAAAGAAAGATTTGAAGGTAAAGTTGCAGAACCAAGAAAAGGTCTTAGAAGCGGTTCAATAGAAAATTCTTTTTGTCTACCCTTTTCTGAATTAATAAATGACAACCATACTTTTATTAGTAAAGACAAAATAATAAAAAAATTTGAATCATTTAAATTTGACCATAATAAAAATATAGTATTTTCATGTGGTTCTGGAGTAACGGCAAGTGTATTGGCACTAGCTTATTCTTTAATAAATGCTAAATATATGCCCACTATTTATGATGGCTCTTGGGCTGAGTATGGAAGAGATTAATTTATGAAAACATCTACAAAAATTACAACTATTGTAATTATATTTTTTCTAATTATTGCAACTGTGATTATAGGAAGAACAATGATTGGAAATCATTTCAAAAAAAAATTTAGTAAAAGACCGCCCCCGGGCATCATTGTAACTAATACACAGGAAAGAGTTTTTGAAAATATTGTAAGCACCTATGGAACTGCAAATCCAATTAAAACACAATCATTTAAAATTGAGAAATATGAAATATTAAAACCAATAAATTTTAATCAAAAAGTTAAAAAAGGTGAAGTAATTGCTGAACTAAAAAATCGAAAAGTAATTGCACAATTTGATGGAATTATTGGAAAAAGGGAATTTTCTGAGGATATAGAGGTTTCAAAATCCTCTATATTAATCAACCTTGAAGATACTAGCTCAATATATTGTGATGTAGATATACCTGAAATTTTTGTTCCATTTATTAAGGTTGGTTTGCCAGTTGATATTAAATTTTCAGGTTATAAGAATAAAATTTATAAAGGCGAAGTCCATTCTTTTGCTAGCAGAATAAGTGAAGATACAAGAGCTTTAGCAACAAGAATTAAGATGGACAATTCATCTGGTGAAATATTACCTGGATCATTTTTAGAAATATCAATTAAATACGATGTAAGAAATGGCTTAAGTGCTCCTGACACTAGTACAATTGTCGAGGGTGAAAATGTTTTTATTTATAAAGTAGATGAAAAAAATAAGGTCGCAAAAACAAAAGTAATCATAGGTGATAGATACTTAGGTTTTGTAGAAATATTAGATGGATTAAATAATGGAGATAAAATTGTTGCAGAAGGAACAAAAAAAGTAAGACCAAATTTAACAATCAGACCTATAGAGAAAGGTGCTAAAAAAAAACAAGGAAATTCAAGCTGGGGTAAAAAAGATAAATCAAAAAAAGTTCAAGAAAAAAAAGGTAAATTTGATTGGTTGAAAAATATTTTTAAAAAATCAGATAAAGAGAAAAAATAATTAAATGTATATAACTGAAGTTAGCATTAAACGACCTGTAGTAGCTTGGGTCATGTCTTTAATATTGATTATTTTTGGTATTTTTGTCTTTTTAGAATTGCCAGTAAGAGAACTTCCTAATGGTATACAGCCTCCTGTAGTTCAAGTTCAAACAGATTATAAATCTGCTTCAGCTGAAATTGTTGATGAAGAAATAACCCAAAAATTAGAGGATGTAATTGGTGGAGCTGAAGGTATCAAAAATATTGATTCAAGTTCTCTCAATGGAAGAAGTAGGATTAATATTCAATTCAACACAGACATTGATTTAGATGATGCTGCTAATGATATCAGAGAAAGAGTTGCAAGGGTTGTAGACAATTTACCAAGTGAGTCGAACCCTCCACAGATTTTAAAACAGGCAGCAGGTTTTACAACCACAATGTGGGTAGGACTGTCATCTCCAACATGGAATGATTTAGATTTAGGTGATTATGCTGAAAGATATCTAATAGATGCATTCTCAAGTGTACCAAACGTAGGTCGAATTTTAGTTGGTGGGTTAAGAGAGCTTAGTGTTAGAGTTTGGATAGATCCAATTAAATTAGCTGCAAACGATCTTACAATTCAGGAAGTTGAGAGAGCTCTTAAAAATGAAAACATAAATCTTCCAGCTGGAACCTTAGAAGCTAACAACAAAGACTTAACTTTAAACATTGATAAGTCCTATTCTAGTATTGATACTATTAAACAGTTACCACTAAAAAAAAATAAAGAAAAAGTTATCATTTTATCTGATGTTGCTAATATAGAATTTGGACCTGTTTCAGAAAAAACTTTATTTAAAGCACAAAGAAAAAATGCGGTAAATTTAAAAACTGTAGGAATTGGAATTTATGCAAAAAGTGGTGCATCAACTGTAGAACTTTCTAAACAAATAAAAACTAAAATCAAAGAACTCAATAAGTCCTTACCTGATGGTTTAAAATTAGAAATTGCATTTAACAGAGCAACCTACATTGGTGCAGCAATTGAAGAAGTATATAAAAGTTTAGTAATCGCATTTGTATTAGTTGTTTTAATTATTTATCTATTCTTAGGTAACCTAAAAGCTGTGATAGTTCCTGCGATTGCCTTACCAGTCAGCCTTATTGGATCATTTCTTGGGTTATATATATTTGATTTATCAATTAATATTTTTGTATTACTAAGCTTTATTCTGGCAATTGGTATAATCACCGACGACTCTGTGATCATGACTGATGCAATCTACACAAGAATTGAAAACGGTGAAACACCATTGGTAGCTGCATACAAAGGTTCTAAACAAATTACATTTGCAATTATTGCAACTACTTTAATTCTTATAGCAGTATTTTTACCTTTAATTTTTATTAAAGGAATATCTGGAACTCTGTTTAAAGAAACAGCGATTGCTTTATCTTTCTCAATAGTTGTATCTTCTTTTGTAGCATTAACACTATCCCCAATGCTTGGAAGTAAATTTTTAAATAAAAAAGAAAAAATAAATTTCTTTGTAAAAAAATTTAACAATGGATTTAAATCTTTTACAGGATTTTATGTAAACTCCCTTAAATATTGGGTAAATAAACAAAAAACTATTTCACTATTTATAATTTTTATTATTGCTGCCTCAGCTTATTTGTTTAGTTTTTCCAAAAAAGAATTGATACCGATTGAAGATAGGGGTGCTTATTTAATTATTGGGTCAACTGATGAAGGAAGTTCATTTGAGTATACCCAAGAAAAAGCTCAAATAATTGAAGGAAGAATATTAAAATTATTACAAGCAGAAGACAGTCCATATGAAAGACTAATCATGAGAGTTCCTGGTTTCGGAAAATCAGCAACATCTTATAATACCTTTATAATTATCGCATTACTTGATGAATGGAAAAACAGGGAAAAAGGTAGTCAAACAATATTAAGAGAAGCTATTGGTCAAGTAGTTTCTGTCCCTGAAACTTTTGCTTTTCCAATTTCTCCACAATCAATAAGAGTATCTAGTTATAATAAGCCTGTTCAAATGGTCATTTATGGTTCTAGCTACGAAGAATTGGAAGAAATTCAAAATAGTGTTTTAAGAGAATTAAGAAAAAATAGAAATATGTCTAGAATTGAAAGTGATTATACAAAAAATAAACCCGAGGTTAAGTTAATTACTAATAAGAATAGAGCAAATGATTTAGGAGTATCTACCGAAAATATAGGTAGAACTTTAGAAACACTTTATGGGGGAAAAAGAGTAACAACTTTTAGTAAAGAGGGAAGAGAATATCCAATTATTTTACAACAATATTTGGCAGACAGAAGAGATAAAGATGGGTTGTCAAAAATTTTTGTTAGATCTGAAACTACTGGTAAACTTGTATCTGTTGCAAGTTTGGTTGAGTTTAAAGAAAAAGGCACTGCTGAAGCACTTCCAAGATATAATCGTCAAAGAGCTGTTACAATTTCTGCAGCGCTTTCAGAAGATTATACTCTCACAGAAGCAATAAAATACCTAGAGGATGTTATGATTAGAGTTGCTCCTCAAAATCAAATAACTTGGAAAGGAAAATCTGAAGAGTTAAAAGAAACGACAAATGAAATATACTTAATTTTTGGTCTTGCTTTGTTGACTGCTTATTTAGTTATGGCAGCGACATTTAACTCTTTTGTTCATCCGTTTATTATTATTTTAACAGTTCCACTAGCTGTATTTGGTGGCTTAGTATTTATTTTATTTTTAAATAGTTCTGTAAATATTTTCTCTCAAATTGCTTTAATAATACTCATTGGTATATCCACAAAGAATAGTATCTTAATTGTAGACTATACAAACCAAATAAGAACTACTGGTGTTAAAATACAGGATGCAATAATTAAAGCTTGCCAACTTAGGATTCGACCAATCATAATGACTTCACTTAGTACAATGATAGCAATGCTTCCATTAGTTATTGGAAATATTGGTCCAGGTGCAGGTGAGGGCTCTAGACTAGCTGTGGGTTCTACTATCTTAGGAGGAATGATTATTTCAACCTTCTTTACTTTATATGTAACGCCAACAATGTATTTAGCTCTCGCTAGAAACACAAAGAGAATTGATGCAGTTGATATTGAATTAAAAAAACAGCTAAATTAAAAAATAATATATTTTGATGTAGATAATGAATTTTTACATTCAGATAATTGTTGCTTATAGATATTTGATTGTTTCTCGACTCTTTTAGCTAAATTAATTACTTTTTTATTATTTTTGTAATTTTTATAATTACCCCACCCTTCATGATAAGCAATATACTGCTTAAAAGCATCTTCTTTTGAAACTTTTAAAATTTTTTCAGTTTTATTGGTGTACCAACCAATAAAATCTACACTATCTTTAAATCTTGATCTCGTTGCAAATTTGCTCCCTGTTTCTTCCTTATATTGCTTCCACGTTCCTTTTATTGCTTGCGAATAACCAAAGGAGCTAGATAGTCTCTTATAAGGCACCACCTTAAATAGTTTTTGTCTTGGAGGTTTTGCAAACCTATTAAAATTAGATTCCATATTTATAATAGCAAGTTGCAAATAAACTGGTGTACCCCATTTTTTTTCAGTCTTTTTTGCATGCTTATACCACAAATATTTTTCCTCAAAAATTGAACAGCTATTAGAAGTGTTCTGCGGGATTGAAGAACAGCTTGAAACTAAAAGAATCAAAATAATTAAATAATTAATCTTTAAAATACTCATACACTTTGAATAAATAACTTAAAATTATTATTATTATTACTCCTATCAGGTTTCCAAATAAATCTGCAAACTCAAATCCTCTTTGAGGGATAAATATATGCAATATCTCAAGTATTAAAGATAAAAAAATTAAATAAAAACTTAAATAAAAATATGATTTTCTTTTGTAGCTTAAAAAGCCAACTAAACTAAGAACTAAAAATGCATATACATGATTTGTAGAGACAATAAAATTAGGTGATATCTGTGGCTGTAAATTTTTATTATTATAAATAAACCACCCCAGTATACTACCTGGAAATAAATACAATAAAATTAATATTAAATTGAATAAATAAAAAATAAATTTATTTTTTGAAAAAAAATTAATCATTAATAATATAGTTTTATTTATCAAATTGATCTAAAAGATAAACAAATGAGTTATTTAATTTTAATAAGACATGGCCAGAGCATCTGGAATCTTGAAAAAAAATTTACTGGATGGGTTGATGTTGATCTAACTGAAAATGGAAAATCAGAGGCAAAAAAAGCTGGTGAACTAATAAAACAAGAAAAAATTGAAGTTAATCTGTATTACTCATCTTTTCAATTAAGGGCCAAAAATACTTTAAAAATTATACAAGAAGAATTACATGATTTTAAAGAAGTAAAAAGTGCATGGGAATTAAACGAAAGACATTATGGAGCTCTTACAGGGTTAAATAAGGATGAAATGAAAAAAAAGCTTGGAGAGGAAAAAGTTCATCAATTTAGACGTTCTTGGGATCTTAGACCTGACCCTTTAGATAAAAAAAACCCATATCATCCACTAAATATTGAAACTTACAAAGATATTCCTTTAGAAAAAATTCCTAATACTGAGTCCCTAAAAGATACATATGAAAGAGTAATAAAATTTTATAACGAAGAAATAAAAAACAAAAAAAGTGAAAATATTCTTATTTCTGCTCATGGAAACTCAATTAGAGCTCTTTGCAAACATTTATTCAATTTAGATAACAATGAGATCTCTAAACTTGAAATACCAACAGGAAACCCACTTTTAATTGAATTTGAAAACAGCAAAATTTCTAATTGCAAATATCTTGATCAAGAAAGAGCTAAAGATCTTTTAGTTTTTTAAAAACATTCAGATCAGTTAAATGATAAAAATTTTTTTGGCTTTCATACCCATATAATTTTTTTTGATCTAATAAATTATTCCAAATTTCCAAAATTGAGTAATTTTGTATTTTCTCTTTAATAAATAATTTTTTATTTATTATTTGACATCCAATATAAATAAATTCTTTTTCAGATTCTTTATTAATTAAATTTTTTTTTAAATTAAAATCTCCTTTTAGTTTTTTATCAAAACTTAATTTTTTATGTGTTAAAAGAAGAATATTTTCTAGTTTTTTTGAGAAATACATTTCTTCCATTTTTAAAATCTCATCTTTATAATTATTACTCCAGACTGTATCTGGATTAAAAATTAAAAAATCTTTTTCATTAGAGTCTTTAACCATATTTTGAATACCCCCCCCTGTATCTAAAATATGTTCACCATCCTCAATTATTTTGATATCTAAATCAAAATTTTTCTTACCTAAAAATTCAGAAAATTGATCTTTTAAATAAAAAGTGTTTATTAAAATTTTTTGAATACCTAGCTTTTCAATCAAATTGATACATCGTTCTAACATACTTACATCTTTAATCTCTAATAAGGGCTTAGGGGTATTTAAAGTAATTGGATTTAATCTTTTACCAAAACCTGCACACAAAATTAAAGCTGTATTTATTCTCACAACTCTACCTTATAAATTTTGGAAAATTATTTTTTAATAGCAACATCAAATTATTAAATTCATTTTGCTTTTTAATTCTATGATTAATCATTTCCCAAGCATAGGGAATTAATTTAAGATATTTTTTTTTATTGTCTCTAACAGCTAAACGCATAAATATACCAATTATTTTTAAATTCCTTAAAACAGACAATATTTCAAAATCATTTCTAAATTTTTCCAAATCAATTTTTTTATTTGTTTTGATGTAAAACTTAAATACTTTCTCTTTTAATTCATTAGATGTTTTTAATCTTACGTCATCAATTAACGATGCTAAATCATAAGCTCTATTACCAATTAGTGCATCTTGACTATCTATTACTGCAATTTTTTTATTGTGATACATCAAATTTGAAGCATGAAAATCTCTATGAACAAATGTATCATTTTTGTAATTTAATTTTGATAATAAATTTTTTACCTCTGATTTAAATTTTTTTTTAAATTTAATACTTTTGAGTTTATTCAATTTCTTTGGTACATACCAATCACAAAAAAGTTTAGTTTCATCAAACAAAATTTTGTTATTGTATTCTTGAACTTTATATAATTTATTTTTAAAATTTTTTACTTTTTTATCTTTAATTAATTGTATTTTATTTAAAATTTTTATTATCTTTTTAAAAATGAAATATTTATTATTTTTTTTGTTTTTTAAAATTTGAAATAAAGTTTGATCTCCAAAGTCATTTATTTCTATATAATTATTAATGTAATTTTCACTTAATAAATATGGTGCTAAAATTTTATTTTTAACTAAAATTTTATTTATCGCATCATAAATTAAAAGATTTTTCAACTTTTCTTTATTAGATATTACAATAATTGATTTATTTTCTCTCTTTCTATAAAATTCTCTAAAAGATGCATCACCCTCAATTTTTTTCAATTTTGGTAAGCTTTTCATCAAAATAAGTTTTAATTTAAACTTTTATATCTACACTTCTATTATTTAAATTATTTAAATAATTAAAAGTTAAAGCTATAAATTTTATATCTTGTTTATCAGCAATCAATTGTGGCCATTCTATAAGTGTTATTAAATTATTATCTCTTTCAAAAATTTCTAAATTATTGAGATCTTCTTTTTTATTAATTCTAAATAAATCATAATGTTTTATTCTCATATCTTTCACCTGATACTCATTTAATAAACTAAAAGTAGGGCTTGTAATTTCTGTTTGTGTTAAATTATTGATTTTTTGATACTCATTTATAAAATATTTAACAAATGTAGTTTTACCAACTCCCATCTCTCCATATAAAAAAATAAATTCACCACCTTTAAGATATTTTGTAAATTCTTTAGCTAATTCTTTAGTTAACTTCTCTGAAGTGATATCAATTTTACTATCTTTAATAGCGATAGGCATCTGGTTTGAAAGGACCATCTGTTCCAACACTTATATAATCTGCTTGTTCTTTTGATAACTTTGTTAGTTTTGCCCCTACTTTTTTCAAGTGCAACGTTGCTACTTTTTCATCTAAATGTTTTGGAAGTACATAAACTTTATTTTCATAATTTTTATAATTATGCCACAGTTCTATTTGAGCAATAACTTGATTAGTAAATGATGCGCTCATAACAAAACTTGGATGTCCAGTTGCACAACCAAGATTAACTAATCTTCCTTCAGCTAAAAGAATAATTCTTTTACCACTAGGCAGCTCTATTTCATGCACTTGAGGTTTTACTTCAGTCCACTTATAATTTTTAAGAGCTTCAACTTGTATTTCATTATCAAAGTGACCAATATTACATAAAATAGCTCTATCCTTCATATCCCTCATATGATCTGCGGTAACAATGTCTTTATTCCCTGTTGCTGTTACAACTATATCAGCCCTACTTATAGCCTCCTCCATCAATACCACCTCATACCCTTCCATTGCAGCTTGAAGAGCACAAATTGGATCTGCTTCTGTGACTAAAACTCTAGCTCCACTTTGTCTTAAAGATGCTGCACTTCCTTTTCCAACGTCTCCAAAACCAGCAACAATAGCAATTTTTCCAGACATCATTACATCAGTAGCTCTTCTTATCCCGTCTACTAAGCTTTCTCTACATCCATATAAATTATCAAATTTTGATTTTGTGACAGAATCATTCACGTTTATTGCTGGAACTAAAAGCGATTTATCTTTTTCCATTTTATTTAGTGCTTTAATTCCAGTAGTAGTCTCCTCTGAAACACCCTTGATATCTTTCATTAAATCCTGATACTCATTATGCATGATAGCTGTTAAATCACCACCGTCATCTAATAACATGTTAGGCTTCCAGTCAGGTTTTCCAACTATAGTTTGTTTAATGCACCATAAATATTCCTCCTCTGTCTCACCTTTCCAGGCATATACAGGGATTCCAGCCTTTGCAATTGCAGCAGCTGCATGATCTTGAGTTGAGAAAATATTACAAGAAGACCAACGAACTTCAGCACCTAATGCAACTAAGGTTTCAATTAGTACAGCCGTTTGAATTGTCATATGAAGACATCCTATAATTCTTGCACCCTTTAATGGTTTTTCTTTAGAATACTCTTCTCTTAATGCCATTAAACCAGGCATTTCACTTTCAGCTATTGATATTTCTTTTCTACCAAATTCAGCTTGGGCAATGTCTTTTATTTTATAATCTTCCATGGCAAGCTTTATACAACTAAGTATTTATTTATCAAGATATGATTAAACATTGGGAAATTTTATCTCTATCATTGCTCCTTTTTTATCACTACGATTAGATGCTACAATTTCACCATCGTGGAGTTCAACCAAGTTTTTTACAATATTTAAACCTAAGCCTGAATGTTCTCCAAATTTTTCAGGTCTATTACTATAAAATCTTTTAAATATTCTTGACGTGTCTTTTTCTTTAAATCCTTGTCCTTCATCAATAATTTTGATTGATATTTGATTTTTCCCATTAATAGAAACATTAACAAAAACATTAGTACCGTGTTTACTAAATGATATTGAATTATCTAATAAATTTGCAATGATTTGTTCAATTCTGTTTTCTATACCATTTATTAAATATTTATCTTTTCCATCATTTTTATATTCAATTTTAATTCCTTTTTTCACTTGATGAATATTATTGTAATCATCAACAACAGATTGAATGATAGGTTCAATATTAATTTTTTTCATTTTTTCTTTACTTAAAGCAACTTCATCCTTTAACATTTGCGAATAATCAGTAATTAATCTTTCTATTCTTTGAACGTCATGACTAAGTATATTCAATAATCTATTTCTTTGTTCGCTATCATTTGTGTCTTGTAAAATTTCTGATGCACTTTTTAAAGATGCTAATGGATTTCTAATTTCATGAACTAAATCTGTCGAAAAATTTTCAGCATGTGCAACTCTATTTTGAAGCTCATTTGTCATATCCTCTAAAGAATTAGATAAAAGTCCTAATTCGTCATTTCTTTTTTTTAAACTTTCAATACCTGGTTTAACTTGACTTTTTTCTTTGACACGAATTGTATATCCTACAAGATTTTGTATTGGTTTAATAAAATATCTGCTTAAAACAAAAGAAAAAATTAATATTACAAATCCTACAGATATAGCTGTTCTTATTACAAATGCTTTTCTCTCATCTATCGCAGTCTTTATTTCATTAGCATTTTCTGTAATAGCTACATAACCAAGATTAATTTCATTCTTTGTAACATTCTTAATTGTTGTTACATTAAATTGATTAAAATCTTCTTGAATAAATGTGTAAGGAGCTCCTAAATTTTCAGAACTAGAATAATTTTTTAATATATCTTTGAATGAAAGAGGTTTGTTTTCATCAATTTTTATATTTTTTTCCTCAATAGTTTTTTCTATTTCCTCATTATCTAAACTTTCAAATTCAATTTTATCAAGTCTTGTAGAGAATGATCTTGGGTCAAGATCTAAAGTGTCAGTGTCTCCAATAAGGTTAAGTTGATCATCAAAAAATATTACTCTATCTAAATTTTGAAAAATAAACCTCGTAGAAAATAAAAATCTTCTAATATCATCAGATTGGAATTTTACATCTAGCCTTAAAATATTATCAATAGTGTTGTTAATAATGTTTGTATGATTTTGAGATTTTTTTTTTATTAAACTTGGCTGAATATTATTTAGATATATGAATGTAAATAGTCCAATAATTGTAAAAATTACAAGATTTATAAATAAAAATTTTTTTAATATAGAGAGAGTTTTTAAGTATTTACTAAACATTAGCTAACGTTCCATCTATATCCACTACCATACCTAGTTTCAATAGCTGAAAAATCAGGATCTACTTTTTTAAATTTTTTTCTAATTCGTTTTACGTGACTATCAATAGTTCTATCCTCAATATCTGTATCCTCTCGGTAAGCTATATCCATAAGCTGAGCTCTTTCTTTAATTATACCTGGCCTCTTTGCTAATTCTTTAACAATTAAAAACTCAGTTGTCGTCAATTTATCAGGCAACTGTTTTCCATTCCATTCACACTCGAGTTGTGATGGATCTAATTTTAATCTTCCATGAGATATCAGGCTTTTATTTTCCTCTAGAATATTATTTGAGTCTTTTTTTCTTAACTGCACTCTAATTCTTTCAATCAAGACTTTTATGGAAAAACCTCCTGATTTTTTTACAAAATCATCTGCGCCCAGCTTTAGACCTAACAACTCATCAATTTCATCATCTTTAGATGTTAAAAAAATTACTGGTAAGGAAGTTTTTTTTCGAAGTTTTTTTAGTAATTCTTCTCCATCCATCTTAGGCATCTTTATATCTATGACTGCTAAGTCAGGTGGCATTCTTGTTAAACCGATTAATGCACTTTCACCATCAATATATGTTTGAACTTTAAAACCCTCTTTTTCCAATGCGATACTCAAACTTGTTAAAATATTTCTATCGTCATCAATTAAAGCTATTGTTTGTATTTGCATAAAGTAGTTTAAAAATACTAAATTGTCCTAATTTGGGCAATGTTATAAATTTAATGTAACATACCCCAATTATCTCCAACATTAATATCAACTGTTAAAGGAGTTGAAAAAGAATGATAATCACTCTGAGCTACACTGGTCATTTCTCTCTCAATTAATTTAATCATTACTTTTTCATCTTTTTTTGGAATTTCAAAAATTAATTCATCATGAATTTGCAAGAGCATTTTTGAATTAGAATTTTTTTCCGCTGATAATTTCTTATCTAATCTTATCATAGCTAATCTCATTACTTCAGAAGCAGAACCTTGAATGGGAGCATTAATTGCAGCACGTTCTTGAAAATTTCTGACATTAAAGTTTTTGTCATTTATTCCATTAAAGTGAGATCTTCGTCCAAAAATATTGTTAACATATCCACTTTTCCTACAAAATTTAATTGTATTATCCATGTAAACTTTAATTTCTGGAAACTTAGCAAAATATGAATTTAAAAATTCCTCTGCTTCATAGTTAGAAACATTTATTTGCTTAGCTAATCCATATTGCGAAATTCCATAAATAATTCCAAAATTAATAGCCTTAGCCTTTCGTCTGTGATCTTGATTAACTTTTTTGATATCAATATTAAATATTTGGCTAGCTGTTAAAGAGTGAATATCTTCTTTATTTTTAAAAGCTTTTTTCAATTCTTTTACATCTGCCAGGTCTGCTAAAATTCTCATCTCAATTTGATTGTAATCCGCAGAAATTAATAGGTGCCCTTTTTTTGCAGTGAAAGCTTTTCTTATATCTTTTCCGTCTTCTGATTTAATTGGTATGTTTTGTAAGTTGGGATCACTAGATGCTAGTCTTCCAGTCGTTGTAGCAGCCAGCAAAAACGAAGTGTGAACTCTTTTTGTATTTGGGTTTAAATGTTCAGGTAAAGCATCTGAATAAGTATTTTTTAATTTTGAAACTTGTCTCCAGTCTAAAATTAATTTTGGAAATTCATGACCTTTAAAAGCTAAATCCTCTAAAACACTTGCACTTGTTGCAAAACTTCCTTTTTTAGTTTTCTTTAAACCAGCTATTTTTAAGTCATTATAAATTATTTCACCTAATTGCTTTGGAGATGCAATATTGAACTCTTTTTTAGAAATTTTAAATACTTCTTTTTCAAGTTTTTGGATTTTTTTTTCAAATTTAGATGAAAGAGATTTTAAAAACTTACTGTCAATTTCAACTCCTTCTATTTCCATAAATGCAAGAATTTTAATTAATGGCTTTTCAAAAATTTCATAAATATTGATCATTTTCTCTGATTTTAAATTTTTGACAAATTTCTTGTATAATCTAAAAGTAACATCAGCATCTTCAGCCGCGTAATCTTTTGCTTTTTCTAATTCTACTTCACTAAAATTAATTTCTTTCTTACCTGTGCCTACC
>CACKIQ010000008.1 GCA_902600245.1 uncultured Pelagibacteraceae bacterium
TGGCGGCAGTTTAGATTGCATAGTCAATAATGCAGGCATTACCCAAGATAATTTAGCAATAAGGATGAGTTTAGATGAATGGAAAAAAGTAATAGATGTTAATTTAACATCAACTTTTTTGATGAGTAAATCAGCAATTAAAAAAATGCTTAAAAATAAATCTGGAAAGATTGTTAATATTACATCAGTTGTTGGACATACAGGTAATTTAGGACAGTCCAATTACACTGCTTCTAAAGCAGGTATAATTGCAATGTCTAAGAGTTTAGCAATAGAGTATGCTAAGAAAAATATAAATATAAATTGTATTTCACCTGGTTTTATCAAAACAGCTATGACAGACAAATTAGATGATAAATTTAAAGAGACTATATTATCAAAAATTCCATCTGCCCGACTAGGAGAGCCAGATGATATTGCAAATGCTGTACTTTTTTTATGTTCTAGTTACTCAAGTTATATAAATGGAGAAACCTTGCATGTTAATGGAGGCATGTATATGGCTTGACAAAATAGGTATTTAAACTATTAAGAATTTATAACAAAAAGGATCAATATGTCAGAAGACGTTTCAAGCAAAGTAAAAAAAATTGTAGCAGATCACTTAGGTATAGATGAAGCTAAAGTTACAGAAGAATCTAGTTTTATAGATGATTTGGGTGCTGATAGTTTAGATACAGTTGAATTAGTGATGGCTTTTGAAGAAGAGTTTGGATCTGAAATTTCAGACAGTGAAGCTGAGAAAATTTTAACTGTAGGAGATGCAGTTAAATTTATCGAAGGAAAAGCTAATTAGAAGTTTTAATGCCATCAGAAAAAGATGGAGCAATGATAATATTATCTTCTCCTTCAGGAGCAGGTAAAACCACTTTAGTTAAAAAACTATCTGAAAAAGATAGTTTTGATATTTCAATATCACACACAACTAGACAGCCTAGAGTCAATGAAAATCAAAACGAAGATTATTTTTTTATTGATGAAGTAGAGTTCCAAAGACTCATTAAAAATGAGGAGTTTTTAGAGTATGCAAAAGTATTTAATAATTTTTATGGAACAACAAGAACACCAGTAATTAACAAATTAAATGAAGGTAAAAACGTGCTTTTTGATATTGACTGGCAAGGAGCTGATCAAATAAAGAATAAAAAATTAGACTATAGATTAATTACTTTTTTTATTTTACCACCTAGCAAAGAAATTTTATTTGAGAGATTATCTAAAAGACACTCAAGTGATAAATCAATAGCTGAGGAAAGAATGAACCAATTCGAAAGAGATGTTTTACATTGGATTAATTATGATTATGTAGTTGTGAATAATGATTTGAATGAATGTTACCAAAAAATATCAAATTTAATTGATGCAGTAATAAATAATGGATCAAAAGATTATGATATTAATTACATAAGAAGCCATGTAATTAAACTAACATCTTAAATTTTCATATTCACAAGCTAATTTGTAATAAGTATCTAAATTAAGGTTTTGGGGTCTCAGGTTTAGGTCAATTTTGAGTTTCTCCGAAACTTTTAGATTGCCATTAAATAACTGGTTATAGGATTTTTTTATCATTTTCCTTCTGTGATTAAAAAAAATTCTAGTTACTATTTCAAGATTTTTGATGTCATTTATTTTATAAAAATTATTTTTTGGTGTAAAAACAAGAACAGAACTGTCGACTTTTGGTTTAGGAAAAAAGGCATTTGGTTTTACATCAAAAATTTTTTTAATATTCAATTTCCAATTACTTAAAATAGTTAATCTACCATACTGTGTTGTGTTTGTTTTTGCTATTATCCTGTCTGCTACCTCTTTTTGAAACATTAAAACAAGATCTGTAAACCAGAAGTTGTTATTTAATTCAGTAATCCACTTAATTAAAATTTCCGTTGAAATATTATAAGGCAAATTTCCAAATACAATTACTTTTTCTTTAAACATTTTTTTTTCATTAATTTTTAGTATATCATCATTTATTATTATTAATTTACCTTTAAATTTAGAAGAAAGTGTTTTAACTAAATTATAATCTTTTTCAATCACATATACTTTTTGTGGATTTTTATTCAGGATTAAAGAAGTAAGATTCCCGGTACCAGGTCCAACCTCCATTACTATTCTATTTTTTATTAATATAGTATTAACAATTTTTTCTATAATATTTTTATCAACTAAAAAATTTTGACCTAAGCTCTTTTTTGGTTTTATCAATTTTTATCCAAAAAATTTAGTGCACGAATTAAACTTAAAGGACTTGATTTATTTTTACCAATCATTTTAATATTTGGCCCATGATCAGGAGAAATTCTAATAAATGGTAAACCAAGTGTGATGTTAATAGCATCATATTCATACAATGTTTTAATAGGAGTTAAAACCTGGTCATGATACATCCCAATAATAACATCAAATTTATTTCTATTTTTTTTCAAAAACATAGTATCAGCAGAGTAAGGTCCAGAAATTTTCACACCTTTTTTAGATAATTGTTTCACAGCAGGTTTAATAATTTTTTCATCTTCATTTAAATTATCAATGCTCTCACAATGTGGATTCAACCCCAGAATTGCTATTTTAGCCCTTTTACCTTTATATTTTTTGAAAAATTGATCAACTAAATTTACTTTTTCATAAATTTTTTTTTTAGTAATTATTTTTGAGACATTTTTTAGCGGAATATGAGTTGTAATAGGACAAACAGACAAGTCTTTATTATAAATCATCATTGCAAATTTTTTTATATTAAAATTATTTGCAATATATTCAGTCATACCTGGAAATTTTTTTTTTAGAAATTTATTTTTCACAATGGGACCATTTATAAATTTATAAGATTTATTTTTTTTTACTAAATCAAACCCAACATCAAAACAGTTTTTAATAAAAGAGTTTGTATCATTTATATTTTTTTTTGATTTAGAATTATTTGAATATTCTACATTAATTAGGTTTATAGATTTTTTATCTAAATCATTTTCAGAAAAATTTTTTAAATCAATTAAATTTATTTTCTTATTAAATTTAAATTTTTTCATTTGAAATTTTAATAATTTTTTAGAAGTAATTAGAAGTATTGGAGATTTATAAGATTTATATTTTAAAGATTTAAAAAAAATTTCTAGAAAAACGCTATGAGGCTCACCACTAACAATAATAATAACCTTATTTTTCACTTATTCTAATATCCTTCTTTATTTTATTATAATATATATTTGAATATTGATTTAATTGTTGATTTTGTAATTTATTAATCCTCAAAGATAATTCTTTCTCAACATCAACAACTTGTTCCTCCTGTTTCTGATTTACAAGTTTTAATATTAGAAAACCACCAGGAGTTTGAATTGGTTTTGTATATTCTCCAATATTTAATTTTATTATTTTTGCCAAAATTTTTTTGTTTATTGTACTTTCTTTTATCCAACCAATTTTACCACCAGTTTTTGAACTTTCTGATATGCTATATAATGATGCGGTATTTTCAAAACCTTTGATTTTTATACTTTCTTGAATTTCAAAAAAAATTCTTTTTTCATCTTCTTTTGTTTTTACACTATATAATATTTCTTGCAAATCATATATCTGCAAAAATCTTTTAGATAAATTTATTTCTTTTTTTATACTTTCTCTATTTATTTTAATTTTATTATGAAATTTTTCAAAGATTAACTGATTCCACAAAGCCTCATTAGCAAGTTTTTTTTCAACTACTTTAATATCAATATTTTTTTTTTTTAAATAATTTATAAATTCTTCTCTATTGTCTAAACCAATATTTTTGTAAATATTTCTAATTATACTTTCCAAATACTTTTGATCAACATTCACATTGTTATATTTAGATATTTCAATTTCTTTTATTTTTTCTCTTAAAAGTGATGATTTTGATAGATTTATAATTTCTCTGTTATCAATATCATTTAAATTTTCATTTAATGCTTTCAAATATTTTGCTTCATTAAATACATCAACACTTGTAATTATTTCATTATTTATTTTCAAAATTATTTTGTTTTCAATTGCATAAGATATTTTTTTAAGACAAATTGCTGATAACAATGCGATTGAAACAACAATAATTAACCTAAAGTGTGTTTTATTTTCTATCATTTGTTAATTATTGATAGATTGTGCAACACTAGTTAAAGGATAGAAACTTATTCTAAACATTATGTTTTCTGTAGGTTTCAGGTCTCTATCTTCGTAATAAGTTTTGTTAAACTGAATACCTGCTGTGAGGCAATCATTTTTATATTCATAAACAAGATCATAGTATTCTGTTAAGTTAATTTTTCTATTTCTTCTAGTTTTAAAAGATAAAGAATTCTGATTATTAAAATTATAAGTTGTAGTATTCTCTAGGAAATTAGCACTTCCTAATTTATTATTTTCTTCTAAGAAGTTAAATTTTGTGACAAAATTATTTAAAGATAAATCAACACCAAATGAGTTGTACTCAAAGTTTTCATATTTATTATCCATTGCAAAATCATATTCAATATTTATTAAATTTGACATTTTATAGTCCATTGATCCAAATAAATTAGAATTTTTTTTGTTTAAAGATGTCTGTGTAGGTATGTTCTTCTCAAAGTCGTCCCTCACAACAGTTGCTAATTTTAGCTCTAAGTAATTGTTATCGTCTTTAAGACCCTTAGCATTGTAATCAATTCCCAATGTAGCTGAGTATCCAGATTCAAAACTATCATCAATACCAAATCTGTTTAAATCAAAGATATTGCTTGTATTAATTCTTCTCTCATCATCAGAATGATCTTTCATATCACTAGGATTAAATCTAAGTGATAATTTTGGAATTATTGTATAATTATCCGTTTCTGTCACTTTTAGAAGTGGTAAATCTGATTTTATTTCAAACAATGATTGAAGCTCCACTTGAGGACTTGATTTATATTTTGTATCGTTTTTTCCAAGACTATTCAAATTTTTAAGATGAATCCCAAAATTATTTCTAATACCAATATTTTTATAAATTTTATCATTAAAATTAAAAGTGAAATCATTAATAACTCTTGATTTCATATTGTTAGTGTTATCTAAAATATTATTACCTTTTGAGGAAAAGTTGTATGTACCTAAATTTGTTGATTTAGTGTTATACGAATAAGTATAATAAGGAAATACATACTGATACCTGTCAGTTTGAGGTTTTGTTAAATCTTCAAATATATCCGCACCTCCATCTAAAGAATAAGTTTTGTGTTCTAATAAAAAATTAAAACCTGAGTTCAAAATATCAGAATTTTGTGGTTTAATAATACTCTCTGCTAGGCTATCTGAAAATATTTTAAGATAAGTATCCTTATTAGTTCTCTGCGCAAACAGTTTCAAATCGCTGTTAATAAAATTTTTTAAATTAAGTTTTTTTTTAAATTCAGCAAATAAATGATTTATTCTTTTTTTTCCTGCAATTTCTGAAGATTTATAATTATCTGTAATTCCAAAATCAGCAATAAATGAAGAATTTTCATTTTCTTGTCTATATTCATTTTGGATCAGCTTGATATTTTTAGAAAATAGGATTGGATTTATTGTCAAATCTTTATTATTAGAAATTACATGAAAGTAAGGTAAATTGATTGATGAACCTAGTACATTAGAATTATTTAATTTTGGAGCTAAAAATCCAGATTGTCTTTCTACTGTCGGATCAGGATGAAAAAATTTTGGAAAATAAAATACAGGCATATCATAAACTTTTAATATTGTATTTTCGTAAATTAATCTTTTTTTGTTTTTATCATGTTGAATTTTAGATGCTTCTAGTTGCCATGGAGGACATTTATCAGTTAATTTACAACTGGTAAAAACAGCTTTATTTATAGTAGTAATTTGATTTTGATGATTAGAGGATACTCCATAAATCCTTGGATCATTTTCTGATCTATCAAAAGTATTTTTTTTCAGGTTTATTTTAGCTGAACCAGTTGTAAAATTATCATTTTTAAGATCAAAAAAACCACTTTCAAAATAAAATTCATTTCTTTCAGCAGAAGGTAAGTCAGAATTTTCAACAATTAATATTTCAGTACCCTTTAAAAATTCATCTTGAATTTTATAATCAAAACTTCCAAGTTCATACAATGTGTTTTTTAAATCTCTTATAATTGTCTTTTTTGATGAATAAAGTCTCATCTCATTTTGTAGAAAAAAAATATTTTGAGATGAAAATGTATATTTTGAAGCTATGTCTGCTACTGTATCTCCATTAGTAAAAAATTTACTTTCATTTTTTAAATAAGTAATTTCATCAGTTCTGATTTCAATTGATTTTTTTATATCATTTAATTTAACATTATCTTTAGCAAATAATTTTTCATACTTTCTAAAATATGAAATTTCTTCTGCATTTATATGTATATTTTTAATCTCATCTTTAAACTTTACATTCTTAGTTGCAATAATCTGATTTTCATTTTTTGAGTAAAAAATTTTATTTGCGCTAATATTTATTTTTTTAATTTTATCAAGTATTAATACATTTCCAGTTGCAATTATGTTTTCTTTATTTTTTTCATAAGTAATTTGTTCTGCTGTAATTATTACATTTTTAGTATTGTCAGCAAATATTACGTTCTCAGTTGCTGTTAATATGTTATTAATTTTATTGTATTCGAAGTTCTGAGCTTTAATTGAAATCCCATCATCTGTAGAAGCCTCTCCACCATTAGAGCCTCTAAATAAATTTCCCTCTTCAGTTACTGCCAATTCAGAAACATTAAAATTGAATATTTCTTCAGAATTTATTTTTTTTGTAATAAAAAAGCTTAATAAGAATATTATTATATAAATATATATTTTATTTTTCATTTATTTTAACTGTAGTTATTACACTTATTGATGACAATACTATTAATGGCATCCAAACAGATAAGATATGATTTATTTTTTCTGTTGTTCCAAGTACATTAAATAAATTATTAAAATAATAAATTACAACACATAAAAATAGACCTATAGAAATCTTAAGTGCATTACTCTTATATTTTTTACTGTTTAGCATTATAATACTTGATAATATTGTCATTACTACAAGATACAAAGGATAAGATATAATTTTGTGGATTTGCACATCAATTTCAATTGTAGAATAATTTAACATTTTATAATTATTTTTTAGTTCGATGAGTTCTAAAAAAGAGAGAGAGGATAAATTTGAAAAAAGACTATTTATTCTTTTATAATTAAAATTAGAATAAATAATTATTTTATTATTTTCTTGTTTGCTATTTTTTGTGTAAATTTCAGGGTTATATATAATCCATTCATTATTTTTTATATCGATTTTGTCACTTTTAATATTTCTTATTACCTCGTAATTCGAATTAAACTCGGTGATAAAAGTATCTACGAGAAAGTTATCATTAATTTTTGATGAGTTTACAATCAATATTTTCTCATCAACTTTATCTCTTATCCACAAGCCATTTTTGTTTATAACTGCTAGGTATTTGCCGTCTTCTGTATATTTTGATTTTAATTCTAGATAGAAATTTTTTAAATTTGAAGAAGCATTATAGAAAACACTTATGATAATCAAACCAACTACGAATGTAATCAAACTAATTATTGATAATATTTTTGAATTTTTTAATCCAGAATATTTAAATATTTTTATTTCATCATTATTAAATAATTTAATGAAAAATAATTGAGTAGTAATCAGTAAGATAAATGGAAATATTTCAAAAATCATGGAAGGTGAATTAATTAAAGATAAATAAATAGTGACAAAAATCCCTACCTCTATATCTCTAAAAAATTCTAATTCAGTGAGTAAATTAATTATAAATACTAAGCTTAAAACTACAAATATCACGTATAGAAATGATCTTAAAAAAATATTAATCAAAAATTTAATATAAGTTTTCATGAAATATTTCTCACTCGAAACTTAAATAAAAAATAATTATATAAAATTAAAACTAATAAGATTGGAAATAAAATTATAATTAAATTAGTATTTAAAGAATTATTAACAAATCTTAATGTTAACTCAGAAAATATTATTACTATCAGACCTATAAGGAAAATTTTAAATCTATGCTTTGAATAATTTATTTTTTCTTTAGAGTGAATAATCAGTAATAAAGCTACCAGCATTAATGATGGTAGATAAAGTGGAATGATTAATCTTTTAAAAATTTCTGAAATTATATTATCCAAATTTTTAATTTCACAGTTTCTTACCCTTTTCTTTACTTCTTCAATATTTTTCTTTTCTAATGTTAGGCTATTTATACACTCTATTAGTTCGGTTGTTTTATGTTCTTGAGTTTTTTTAACTAAAATAATATTTGTTTTAAATGATGATAGGTTAAATTCAGATTTAGAAAAACTAAAACTAGTTATTTTTCCATTAACGACTGTTGTGTTTTCACCATCAAATAATTCTAATTTTGCATTATTTTCATTTTTAATAATTCCTTTTTTTGCATAGATAATTTGAAAGTTTTTATCATTAGTATTTTTTTTTATATAAATATTATTATAAACCCCCGACTTATCTTTACTCTCTGTATAAATAGTTAGATCATTTACAGCCGCATTAAATTTTTTTATTTTAATAAAATGATCAACAAAATTATATTCTGCAGTTCTTACTATTGATCTAGCCAATGTTTGCGAGTTAGGTACAATAAAAGCTGTTAATATGATTTGAAAAAATAAAAGTAAAATTGAAAAAATCAAAAAAAGATTAACAAAAGTAATTTTACTAACACCAAAATTCCAAAAAATTATTAATTCATTATTTAGCTCATATTTGGCAATTACATAAGAAAAACTAAAAAAAAATGCAAAAGGAAGTATTTTGCTAATTATTTTAGGAAAATTTAATAAAGTATAGTTTAAATATACAATGTAATCTCGCCCATCCTCTATAATAATATCTAAATAGTTAACTGCTTGAAAAACCCAAATTATTATACTTGTGGCGAACAAAGAAATAAGAAAAAAAATGGAACAGTCGTATAAAAACTTTCTAAATATTATTTTTTTCATTGAATTATGCTATTTTTACTTCTATATAGCACTCATCTCGTAGAGATTGTATTTAAATTTTATGACTGTTCAAATAACTTATAAAAAGAACCCTAGTAAGAAAAATTCGCCAAATCTAGTTTTATTTACTGATGAAAAGTTTAACATTTTAAAGTTAAAAAAATATGTAAAAAGCCTAGAGTATTCTTATATTTTTGATCTATTAAAAACTAAAAATACAAAAAAACAAATAGTAACATTTGACATAAATTCTAAAAAAAAAATAATTTTAGTTGCTTTTAAAGAAAATCAAAAAAATTCAGATGCAGAAAATTTAGGTGCTAAGTTTTATGATTTGTTTAAGGACTTAAAACCTCATGATTACAACATTAATACTGATTCAGTAAATAATAAACATAAAAGTTTTATTGGATATTTTTTGCATGGAATAAAACTAAAGTCATATAAATTCGAGAAATATAAGACAAAAAAAAATACACATAATATTTCTATTCTAGTATCTGGAAAACATCAGCTATCTTTGAAAGATAAGGTTAAATTTGAAGCAATTGAAAATGGAACTTTTTACACAAGAGATTTAGTATCTGAACCAGGAAATATTTTGCATCCTGACGAATATGCTAAAAGATTAAATTCATTAAGGAGAGATGGATTAAAAATTAGTATTTATGATGAAAAAAAATTAAAAAAACTCGGAATGAATACACTTCTTGGAGTTGGCCAAGGAAGCGTAAGAGGATCTTATCTTGTTACAATGGAATGGAATGGATTAAAAGATAAATCGAAACCTTTAGCATTTGTGGGTAAAGGAGTTTGTTTTGATACTGGAGGTATTTCTCTCAAACCAGCTAAATTCATGGAAGATATGACTTATGATATGGCAGGTTCTGCAGTAGTGGTTGGATTAATGAAAAGTTTAGCTTTAAGAAAAGCAAAAGTAAATGCAGTGGGTGTAGTTGGACTTGTTGAAAATATGCCTGGTGGTAATGCACAAAGACCTGGAGATATAGTAAAGTCATATAGTGGAAAGACAGTTGAAATTTTAAATACTGATGCTGAAGGAAGATTGGTTTTAGCTGATGCTTTAACTTATACAGAGGAGAAGTTTAAACCAAAATTTATAGTAGACTTAGCAACTCTAACAGGAGCAATTATTGTTTCTCTAGGATCAGAGTATGCCGGTCTATTTTCAAATAATGATAAATTATCAAAACAATTGATCCAAGCAGGTGAAAATGTAGAAGAGAAAGTTTGGAGAATGCCTTTAAATAAAAATTTTGATAAATTAATCGACTCAAAAAATGCAGATATGCAAAATATTAATTATGTTGGCGGGGCAGGATCTACAACGGCTGCTCAATTTTTGCAAAGATTTATTTTAAACAAAACACCTTGGGCGCATTTAGATATAGCTGGAATGGCTTTTTCAAAATATGGTGGAGCATTAAATTCAGGTGGTGCCACAGGTTATGGAGTAAGATTGTTAAATAAACTAATAGAGGACAATTATGAGTAATTTAGAACAGACTTTATCCATTATTAAACCTGATGCTGTCGAAAGAAATCTTGAGAATGAGATTAAAGAAATGTTTAAAAGTAAAGGGTTTTCAATATTAAAAGAAAAAAAAATTCAAATTGAAAAGTCAGAGGCAGAAAAGTTTTATAAAGTTCATGAGACAAAACCATTTTATAATGATTTATGTGATTATTTATCATCAGGTCCAATTGTAGTTATGGTCCTTGAAAAGGAGAACGCAGTTTTGGGAAACAGAGAATTAATGGGCGCAACAAATCCAAAAGATGCAGAAGAAGATACTATTCGAAAAAAATATGGAATTTCAATAGACAAAAATTCTGTCCATGGATCAGATAGTATTGAAAATGCTAAAATTGAAATAGATTTTTTCTTTAAAGATTAAAAACTTTTAATATAGCTTCTGGGTACAGTTTATGCTCTTGAACTAAAATTTTTTTAGCAAGAGAAAACTCTGTATCTTTTTTCGAAATTTTTACTTTCTTTTGTAGAATAATCTTTCCTGAGTCTAATCTAGCATTTACAAAATGAACAGTGCATCCTGAGTATTTTTCCTTATTATTTAATACTCTTTGGTGAGTATTTAATCCTTTATATTTAGGCAGTAAAGAGGGGTGTATATTTAATATTTTTCCTTTAAATTTTTTTATAAAATTTCTTGACAAAATCTTCATAAATCCAGCTAGACAAATCATTTCAATATTATTTTTTTTTAAGACAGTAAGCAGCTTATTTTCACTTAATTTTTTGTTTTTAAAATTTAAAATTTTTTTTTTAATTTTAAATTTTTTGGCATAATTTAAACCATTTGCCTTAGAGTTATTTGAAACAATAAAGTTAATTGAAATAGGAGATAATTTAGTTTTAGAAAATTTAATTAAAGAATTTAAATTACTGCCTGTTCCTGAAATAAATACAGCTGTTCTAATTTTATTAATACCAGTTAATACAACCATTTAACTCAACTTTGTTTTTACCATTTAAAATTTTTCCAATAACATATGGTTTGTATTTGTTTGAAAAAAATTTACTTATTTTTTTTAAATTTTTACTTTCAACAATGAGACAAAAACCAACTCCACAATTAAAAGTTCTAAGCATTTCTTTATCAGAAATTCCATTATTTTTAAGCCAATTAAATATTTTAGAAGTTTTAATTCTGTCTAAATTTATATGTGCAGACAGCTTATCAGGTATAATTCTTTTAATATTATCAGATAAACCTCCCCCAGTTATATTTGCACAGCTATTGATTAAGTTATTATTTATCAAATTCATTATTTCTTTAACATATATTTTAGTTGGTTTTAGAAGCTCAGATTTTAAAAATTTATTTTTATTAATATTTATTTTTTTTTGTTTTAATAAATATCTTACAAGAGAATACCCATTGGAATGTAAACCGCTAGAAGGAATTGCAACTATAAGATTATTTTTTTTTATTTTATTTTTATTTAAAATTCTATCTTTACCTACAACTCCTACAGCAAAACCTGCGATATCAAATTTACCTTTTTCATATGTGCCTGGCATTTCAGCAGTTTCTCCACCAACAAGTTCACATTCTGACTGATTGCAGCCTTTGTTAATTCCTTTTATAATTGCTTTAAGTTTTTTAAGATCAATTTTGTTTATTGAAATATAATCTAAAAAAAGTAAAGGTTTAGCTCCTTGAACAATTAAATCATTTACACTCATAGCAACCAAGTCAATTCCAATAGTGTCGAATTTATTTAAAGAATTAGCAATTTCTATTTTAGTTCCCACACCATCTGTACAAGCAACGATTCTAGGTTGTTTAATATTACCTGGTATGTTTGTGATTGAGCCGAACCCTCCTATATTAGAGAACTTTTTTTTGCCTCTTTTATTTGCTGAAACTGTAGAAATGAAATCAACAAATTTGTCTGCAGCTTTAATATTAACTCCACTTTTTTTATAGGTAAATTTTTTTTTATTCATTAATATGTTTTATGAAATTTTTCTTTCTAATTTGTAATTTAAAGCTTTTATATAATTTTTTTTTATTTCTTGCTTTAATAAATATTTTCTTTTCCACAGGGAAAAGTTATGCAAAGATATTCTCTATAAATGATATTGAAATATCTACACCTTTTGAAATAAATTTTAATAAAAATGAAATTATCGATGAAGGATTTGCAAAGGCATTTAATGAACTTATTTTGTCAATTGTCCAAAGTAAAGATCAGGTAAAATTAAAAAATACATCAATTAATCAAATAAAAGGAATGATAGAAACTTTCTCAATTAAGGAAGAAAAGTTTATTGATGAAATTTATTATCTTGTCCTGAATGTTTCATTTAATAAAAAAAATATATTTGATTTATTAGAAACAAAAAATATTTTTCCATCTTTACCCGTGAAAAAAGATTTTTTATTCATCCCTGTACTTGTTGATCAAAATAAAAATCAAGTTTTAATGTTCTCTGAGAATAAGTTATTTTCCAGTTGGAATTTAAATAATAAAAAATACAGTCTTTTAAATTATATTTTACCTACTGAAGATTTAGATGATTTTAGGTTGATAAAACAAAAAATTAATATTTTAGAAAATTATGACTTCAAAGAAATTATAAATAAATACAATATAAATGACCACATTATTATGATTGTGTTTAAGGATAATAATAAAATAAGAGTATTTAACAAAATTTTTTTTAATCAAAATAACAATTTGAAAAATTTAAATTATACTCAGGTAAATTTTGATGATGATGAAGAGTTATTTGAATTTATTGATAATTTAAAATTAGTATACGAAGATTTTTGGAAATCACAAAATCAAATTAATACTTCAGTAAAGTTATCTTTAAATATTTCTATTGATAATTCTAATAATATTAAAATTAACAAATTTGAAAAAATTTTATCTGATTTGGATTTAATATATAATTTTTCAATTTATAAGTTCGACAATCGAAATAATTTTTATAAGGTTATTTTTAATGGAACACCAGATAAGTTTTTAGAAGTTATGAGCAATCAAAATTATGATTTTGAAATTAAAAATAAAATTTGGGTTTTAAATGACAAATCTTAATCAGCAAATACTTAAATTTGATTATGATCAAAATTTTAAAGATCAGGATTTTTATGTTTCAAATAGCAACGAACACTCTTTTAGCCTTTTAAATAGTTGGCCAAAATGGGACAAAAATTTTATAAATTTAATTGGTGAAAAGTTTTCTGGAAAAAGTCACTTAATAAATATATTTTTAGAAAAGTATGGTGGAATTAAAATTAATGCAGAAGATATAAATAATGACTTTCTTCAACAAATTAAAATATATGAAAATATTATTGTTGAGGATTTAACTGAAAAAATAAATGAAAACTTTTTATTTACACTTATAAATATAATTGATCAAGATAATAAGTACTTAATAGTAACCTCAAAAATACCAATAGTTGACTTTAAATTTAAATTGAATGATCTTAATTCAAGATCTATTAGTTTTATTTTGTCACAAATTGAAAAACCTGGTGATGATTTAATTTATGCACTAATATTAAAAAATCTTTCTGATCGTCAAATATCAATAGACCAAAAACTTATTGAATTCATAATTAAGAGAATTGATAGAACCTATGGCGAAATTTCTAATTTCATATATAAAATCGACGAAATTAGTTTAAAAAGAAAGAAACCAATCGATTTTAAAATTATAAAAGAAGCATTAGAGGTTTAATTGAATAAATACAGAACACACAAGTGTAATGAGTTAAGAAAAGAGGATGTAGACAAAAAAATTTCTCTTTCAGGCTGGATAAATAAAAAAAGAGACCATGGCAATTTATTATTTATAGATCTAAGGGATAATTATGGAATTACCCAATGTATAATTGATAAAGATAATAAACATTTTTCTGATTTAGAAAAAATGCAATTAGAGACTGTAATTAAAGTTGAGGGAAAAGTAGTTAATAGATCAAAAGAAACAATTAATTCTGAAATAGACACAGGTGAAATAGAGATTGTTATTGAGAAGCATGAAGTTTTAGGGACTTGTAAAGAACTGCCTATGCCAATCTTTAGTGATCAAGAATATGCAGAAGATATAAGATTAAAATATAGATTTTTAGACTTAAGAAGAAAAAAAATTCATGAAAATATTATTTTAAGATCTAAAGTTATTTCATACATCAGAAATGAAATGACTAAATTAGGTTTTTTAGAATTTCAAACACCAATTTTAACCTCATCTAGTCCAGAAGGTGCTAGAGATTTTTTAGTGCCTAGTCGTTTAAATCCTGGAAAATTTTATGCATTACCTCAAGCTCCTCAACAATTTAAACAATTAATAATGGTCTCAGGTTTTGATAGATATTTTCAAATTGCACCTTGTTTTAGAGATGAAGATGCGAGAGCAGACAGAAGTCCTGGAGAGTTTTATCAATTAGATTTGGAAATGTCATTTGTAGAACAAGAGGATGTATTTAATGTTGTTGAAAAGTTAATGGTTAATACATTTAAAAATTTTTCTGTCAAAAAACTGATGTTTGATAAATTTCCAAAGATTTCATACAAGGAAGCAATGCTTAAATATGGTACTGACAAACCAGATTTAAGAAACCCGCTCATTGTAAATGATATAACTGAAATTTTTACAAGAGAAGATGTTTCATTTGAAATATTTAAAAAATTAGTAAAATCTGGATCTAAAGTAAGATGTATTATTACAAAAAATACTAAAGACAAGCCTAGAAGTTTTTTTGATAATATTGATAAATGGTCTAAAGAGGTAGGTGCTTCTGGTTTAGCTTATTTTACTTTTGAAAAAAATAAAGATATTTCAGCAAAAGGCCCTATAGGAAAATTTTTTTCTCAAGATGCATTAGTAGAAATCATTAAAAAAACAAACTGTGAAATAGGGGATAGTATTTTCATGGCTTGTGGAAAACAATATGAATTAGAAAAAATTACTGCACTAGCAAGAGATAAAATTGCAAAAGATTTAGATTTAATTGACGAAAATGTTTTCGCATTTTGCTGGATTGTAGACTATCCAATGTTTGAAAAAGATGAATTAACAAACAAGATTGTATTTAGTCACAATCCATTTTCAATGCCTCAAGGTGATTTAAGTGAAAAAGATTTTGAAAACCCATTAGATATACTTGCTTATCAATACGACATAGTTTGCAATGGTATAGAATTATCCTCAGGAGCTATTAGAAATCATAAACCAGAACTTATGTATAAACTTTTTTCGATTGCAGGATATGATAAAAATCAAGTAAATGAAAAATTTAGTGGTATGATTAATGCACTTAGTTACGGCGCACCTCCTCACGGAGGAATAGCACCTGGTATTGATAGAATTGTAATGTTACTAGCTAATGAGAAAAATATTAGAGAAGTTACTATGTTTCCAATGAACCAAAACGCACAAGATTTGATGATGAATGCACCATCTGAGGTAAATCCAGATCAATTGAAAGAATTAAATTTAGCATTAAAAACTAAAAAATAATTTATTTTTTACCCTTTAAATTTATTTTTACATCTGAAAGATCAACTAGATTTTTTTTATAATTATTTCTAACGAAACCTTTACTGGTAATATCTTTTACAATTTTCAACAATTGATTTTGATCCTCAGAGCTTTGATCTTCTGCATTGATTGCATCATTTCCTCCAATAGCTGGAGTATGGGCTAGATCCTCTCTATTTTGATATGAAATAGCTAATTCTCTAAAAATATAATCCAAAATTGATGAGGCGCTTAAAATTCTATCATTACCATGGACTTTGCCAGACGGTTCAAATTTTGTGCCCACGAATGCACTTATAAACTCATCTAATGGAACTCCATATTGAAGTCCAAGAGAAACTGCAATTGCAAAATTATTCATTAAAGCTTTTACAAGCTCACCTTCTTTACTGGTATCAATGAATATTTCTCCAATTTTTCCATCCTCATATTCTCCTGTATGTAGGTAAACTTTGTGGTCACCGATAGTAGCTTTTTGAATATATCCTTTTCTTCTGTCAGGCATGCTAAATCTTTTACCTGATTTCTCGTTAGCAATGTTTATACTTTTTATTACACTTTCTTTATTTATTGGGCTTTTTTTATCTGTTTCGGCAACTACTTCTACTTTGTTGCTTTCTAAGATTTTATTATTTTTAGGGTCTAAACTTTTTGTTTTTCTGTTATCAAGTTTGACGTCTAAAACCACAAATTTACCATCATCTCTTTTTTCTAAATTTTTTAACTCTGCCTCATTAATATCATCTAAATAATGATTTACTTTAAAGGTACAGGTATAATAAGTTTCAACTAAATACTTTGCCATTTGACCTCAATTTAAATTTTAATTTGAATAATGAATCAATTAATTTATATACAAATTCATATTTTAGTCTAATTTAAATTTTACAATTTTTAATTGAATTAAAAAAAAATATTATGTTGACACTCTTAAAAAAAATTTTCACTTGGTGGAATCGAGACACTTTTGGAACAAGTCTAAAAACTATTTTTTTTGGAAAACTAGTTGGCACTGATGAGCTAGGTAATAAATACTATGAAAGTAAAAACGGAAAAAGATGGGTTATTTATTCAAACACAATTGATGCATCAAAAATTCCTGTTGAATGGTATTCTTGGATACATTTTACACCCAATAAAATTGAGAAAAAACATATTTTAGAAAAATATGAGTGGCAAAAACCACATCAAGAAAATTTGACTGGGACTGACTCAGCATATTATCCAAATAAAAATCAAGATGGTATTAAAAAGAAATACTCAAGTTGGAAAGAATAATATTAAATTAATCTATATAGTTTTTTTATTTTATTTTTGTTTAATTTTGAACTTAAATGCAAAAAGTAATTTAGAGGGCACTTTTACGGATATAAAAATTTTAGATAAAATAAGTTCTAAGAACACTTTACTTAAAATTAAAAATGGAGAATTAATAAAGTTTAAAGATTTATCAATTAAAAGTTTAAAATGTAAAAATTCAGAATTTGATGATAATCCAGAAATAACTGCTTATATACAGGTTCGTGATTTGACTAATAAAAATAATGATGAGGTTTTTGTTTTTAATGGTTGGATGTTTTCATCAAGTCCATCAATTGCACCTTTTGATCATCCTGTTTATGATGTTTGGCTTGTGAAATGTTATTAAACAATTGAGTCTTTATCTAGCCAACTAACATTAAAATCTGAATTGATAAATTTTTTGTGGTTTAATAATTTTTTATGCAGAGGTATTGTTGTAGTTATTCCTTCAATAACAAATTCATCTAAAGATCTATTCATTCTTTGAATTGCTTCTGTTCTGTTTCTTCCATGACAAATTAACTTACAGACCATACTGTCGTAATAAGGTGTTACCTTATATCCTTGAAATATTGCACCATCAACTCTGGTTCTAAAACCAGATGGTTGATGACACATTGTTATAACTCCAGGTGACGGCTGAAAGTTTTTGCTCGCATCTTCAGCATTTATTCTACATTCAATTGCATGTCCTCTAGGATTTATATCACTTTGTTTCAATGCAGTTTCTCCTGAAAAAGCAATCCAAATTTGCTCTTTAATTATATCGATCCCTGTTACCATCTCTGTTACAGGGTGTTCAACTTGTACCCTTGTATTCATTTCAAGAAAGTAAAATTTTCCATCTTCATATATAAACTCCACTGTTCCAGCACCCATGTAACCTATTTTAGTTACCATTTTTAAAGTTTTTTCAAATAAATCTTTTCTTATTTCGTCATTTAAAACCGGGCTTGGTGTTTCCTCTATTAATTTTTGATGCCTTCTTTGAACAGAACAATCTCTTTCATGAAGGTGAACTGCTCTATTTTTTCCAGCTAATATTTGAACCTCAATATGTCTTGGGTTTTGGAAAAATTTTTCAATATAAACTTCATCATTACCAAAATATTTTTGTGCTTCAGATTTAGCGGTCGAAAATAATGTTTCAAATTCTTCCTCCTTATAAACTATCTTCATACCTTTACCTCCACCTCCACCTGAGGCTTTAATTAAGATAGGAAAACCAATTTTTTTACATAGTTCTTTTGCTTCAGAAATATCTTTTACACCACCCTCAGATCCTTCAATAACAGGTAATCCATTTTCTTTAGCTATCTTTTTTGCTTGTATTTTATCACCCATCATTTCAATATGTTTTGATGAGGCTCCGATAAAAATTATTTTATTATCCTCTAAAATGCGCGCAAAATTTGCATTTTCAGATAGAAAACCATAGCCAGGATGCACTGCGTCAGCATTCGTAAGCTCTATTGCTGACATTAATGCAGGAATATTTAAATAACTATTTGCTGGTTGATGAGAGCCAATACAAACACTTTCATCAGCCATCCTTACATGCATACTTTCTCTATCTACATCAGAATGAACAGCTACAGTAGGTATTCCCCATTCTTTACATGCCCTAACAATTCTAACTGCAATTTCCCCTCGGTTTGCAATTAAAATTTTTTTAAACATTATTTATTCAAGGATAATAATAGTTTGGCCAAATTCAACAGGTTGACCATCTTCTACACAAATTTCTTTTACCACACCTTCTGCAGTAGAGGGAACATGATTCATCGTTTTCATCGCTTCAACAATCATTACAGTATCACCTTTTTTAATTTTTTTTCCAACCTCAACAAATTTTTTTGCACCAGGTTCTGGAGCATGATATGCTGTTCCTATTATAGGTGAGGTAATTTCAGTTCCTGATTTAATATTTGGGGTTTGAGTATTTGCTGATTTTGTTGTACTTGATGAGGGTGAAATTACTTGTGGTTGGTTGTTAATCGAGACATTATTTTTTGATACCTTAATTTTTGTATCCTTTTCAGTTATCTCAATTTCAGTAAGGTTAAATTCTTTTAAATAATCACTTAATTCTTGAATTATTTTTTTATTTATTTTCATTTTGCAGAGTCTTTTGTAATGAAATTATGGCCAAAATATATCCTTCAGCACCTAGTCCAAAAATTCCACCAGTTACCACACCACTTATAAGTGATTTATGTCTAAATTCCTCTCTTTTATAAATATTAGACAAGTGTAGCTCAATTATTGGTTTTTTGAATAAATCCAAAGCATCTCTTATTGCTATAGATGTATGTGTAAATGCAGCAGCATTTATGATCATACCATCAAATTTATTTCTAGAATCTTGAATTATATTTACCAACTCACCTTCAATATTAGATTGAGCAAATTTTATATCAATCCCAATCTCTTGAGCTTTTTTAGAGCAATTTTCTTTAAGTTTATTATACGAAGTAGATCCATATTGTGATTGTTCTCTTTCACCTAATAGATTAAGATTTGGGCCATTAATAATAATTATTTTATTATTCATTCAGCATTTATATACGATGAAAAAAATAAAAAAAATAAAAATTAAAATAAATGGTAAAATCAAAACTATAATTGAGTATTCAAAACTCTCGGAATTGTTAAAACAACTCAAAATACCCTTAAATAAAGTAGCTATTGAGCTAAATGAGGAAATAATAGATAAGAAAAAAATTAATAAATTAAAATTAAAAAAAAATGATAAAATTGAAATAGTTCATTTTATAGGAGGTGGTTAAGTTGAAAAAAGATAATTTAATTATTGCAAAAAAGAAATTTAGTTCAAGATTGATTGTTGGAACTGGTAAATATAAAAATATGCAAGAGTGTTCTAAAGCAATTAAACTCTCAGGTGCAGAAATAGTCACTGTAGCAGTTAGAAGAGTAAATATAGTTGATAAAAATAAGCCCTTGTTGATGGATTATATTGACCCAAAAAAAATTACTTATTTACCAAATACTGCAGGGTGTTTTAATTCGAAAGAGGCATTAAGAACATTAAGACTTGCAAGAGAAATAGGTGGATGGAAATTAGTTAAATTAGAGGTTTTAGGTGATAAAAAAAATCTATTTCCTGACATGATTGAAACTTTAAACTCAACAGAAGTTCTTGCAAAAGAAGGTTTTAAAGTAATGGTATATTGCAATGATGATCCATTGATGGCTAAACGTTTAGAAAATGCTGGAGCAGATGCAATAATGCCTCTAGCTGCGCCAATAGGATCTGGTTTGGGAATTCAAAACAAAATTAACATCCAAATAATTAGAAAACAAACAAAATTACCTTTAATAATAGATGCTGGTTTGGGACAAGCATCTGATGCAACTATTGCAATGGAATTAGGATGTGATGGGGTTTTAGTCAATACTGCTATCGCCAAAGCAAAAAATCCATTTCAAATGGCGCAAGCTTTTAAAAACGCAGTTATAGCTGGCAGACAATCTTATAAATCTGGAAGGATAGATAAAACATTAATGGGTAATCCTTCATCTCCATCAAAAGGAATTATTTAGTTTTTTTAAAGTATCTTTTTTTTTTATAAATTTTCTTAATTTTTTTCTTGTTATCTTTTTTTTCTGTAAATTTATTTTCTTTACTTTGAGTTTCTAAATTTTTAAGTTTTTCATGATATTCAACTGCCTCAATAGTTTTTTTTGATTTATTTTGAAAATTTATTATGTATTCTGGTATTATTAAAGAATTATCACTTATAATATCAATAGTAATTTTATTTTTTTTTTCAAAATAAGTTAAATCATTAACAAAATTTTCTTTTAAAAATTCGGAGATTTTATTACAAACTTTAAGTTCAACAAATTTGGCTTTATTTATTACACCTTTTAACTCTACAATTTTTAAAAGTTTTTGTGCAAAAGATTCATCTGTTAACGTCACCTTCCATTTAATTGCACTTTCTCGAAGCCGCTGTCTAGACATTTCTAAAAGACCAAAATTACTGATTCTTCCAATTTGAATTCTTGCTCTATCTGTTCTACATTTTTCTTTAAGTTTTCTCTCGACTAACCTTCTGTTACTGTAACTTAGCATATCTATAAAATCGATTATAATAAGACCTGACAAATCTCTTATTTTAATTTGTCTTGCAATTTCCTCTGAAGCTTCGATGTTTGTATCAAGAGCAGTACTTTCAACATTTTTACCTCTAATTGAGCTACCTGAATTAATGTCAATTGATACTAATGCTTCTGTCGGATTAATAACTAAATAGCCACCTGATTTAAGTTTGATTTCAGAGTCGAAGATTTGATTTAATTTTTGTTCAATATTTTCTTGGATGAACAATGGTATCTTACCTCTATACTTTTTAACTTTTTTTACAGTAGAAGGCATCATTGTTTTCATAAACGACTGTGCCTTTTTATATCCTTCGTTTCCCTCAACAATAATATTTTGAGTAGTATCATCAAACATATCTCTTAATGTTCTCTTAATTATTTCACTTTCTTGATGAATTAATGATGGAGCAATAGAATTAATTGCGTTTTCTTTTATTTGACCCCATGTATTAATTAAGATTGTTAGATCATTATTGATTTCATTTTTTGTTTTATTGCTTCCAGCAGTTCTTACTATCAAACCCATTTCTTTTGGAATTTTAATCTCATTTAGTATTGCTCTTATTTTTTTTCTGTCGTTTGGATTAAATATTTTTCTTGAAATTCCTCCACCTTTAGGTGTGTTAGGCATTAACACAATATATTTTCCAGCAATAGAAATGAAAGTACTTAGCGCTGCTCCTTTCTGTCCTCGTTCATCTTTTATAACTTGAACAAGAATAACTTGATTTGGTTTTATCACTTCTTGAATTTTATATCTTTTAAATCTAAATATTTTCTCTTTCTTTTTTTCTTTTAGATTTTCTAAATTTTCTTTTTCATTAATATTTTCTTTTTCTTGAGATATTTCATCTAATTGTTTATCTAAATTATTTTCTATTGGATCATCTATTTCTAATTTACCCTCCGCAATATTTTCTTCCTCTTTCGCTTCAACTTGCTTTGATAACTCTTCTCTAGCTTTTTCCTCTTCTTCTTTAATTTTATCTAAATCTGCTTTTGGTATTTGGTAATAATCTGATTGAATGTCGTTAAAGGATAGAAAACCATGCCTTTCTCTTCCAAAATCAATAAATGCTGCTTGAAGCGATGGTTCTATTCTACTGACTTTGCCTAAATAAATATTATTTTTAATAAGATTATTTTTTAAACCTTCGTATTCGTAATCTTCAATATTTTCACCTGATTTAAGTACAACCCTAGTTTCATTTGGATGCGATGCATCAATGTATAAATTTTTTTCCATATTTTTGTAATTTTTATTTTCATTTATAATTTATTTATTAGAAATTTTGTTTCGTATCATTGCCTTATCTTTAACAAATTCCAAGATATAATGGAATTAAAATGAATAGTTTTTTAAAGAATATTTTAATTATTTCACTATCTGGAGTATTTTTAGCAGGCGCGTTAATAATAGCTATATTATGGATATATTCTAATGACATTCCAGATTATAAATTTTTAAATAATTATAAACCCTCGGTTTCTAGTAAAGTTTATTCAGGTAATGGAGAGCTAGTTGCAGATTTCTCAAAGGAAAAAAGGGTTTTTGTTCCTTTTAATTCTATTCCAAAAAATGTAATTAATGCTTTTTTATCTGCAGAGGATAAAAATTTTTTTTCTCATCCTGGTGTTGATGCTAAAGGAGTTATAAGAGCATCAATAAATAATATTTCTAATATTTTATCATCTAAAAGGTTAGAAGGCGCATCTACAATTACCCAACAAGTTGCAAAAAATTTCTTACTAACGAATGAAGTGAGTTTAAACAGGAAAATTAAGGAAGCAATTTTAGCTTTTAGAATAGAGAGAGCTCTATCGAAAGAGAGAATTCTAGAACTTTACCTAAATCAAATTTATCTTGGAAGCGGAGCTTATGGAGTTGCTGCTGCAAGCTTAGAATATTTTGATAAATCTATTAAAGATTTAAATTATTCTGAAGCCGCTTTATTAGCAGCTTTGCCAAAAGCACCTAGTAAATATAATCCGTATAGGGATCCAGATATGGCAAAATTCAGAAGAAACTTAGTCTTAAAAAATTTATTAGATAATAATTATCTAACATTGGAATGGTACGAAAAACTTATAAATGAGGAAATAATTTTAAAAAAAAATAAAAAAATTTATTTAGAAGATGCTCAATATTTTATTGAAGATGTGAGAAAGAGTGTAATTGAAACTTTAAGCTATGATAAAGTTTATAAACAAGGTTTTAACATTAATACTCCAATAGATTTAAATTTACAAACTATTGCAACAAAATCTCTTCGAGATGGGTTAATAGAATATGATAAAAGAAAGGGATGGAGAGGACCACTTACTAATAAGATTAATAATTCAGAATGGAAAAAAGATTTAGAAAAGTATAAATTAGAAAATTCAATAGATTGGAAATTAGCAATAGTAAAAAAAATAAATAAATTTTCTGCAGAAATAGAAACAGCTGATAATACTCAAGGCACTATAGAATATCAGGGTATTTCTTGGACAAAGAAAGAATTTAATAAGTTATTAAAACCTGGTGATATTATTTATGTTGAACCAATTAAAGAAAATAATTTTAATTTAAAACAACTACCAAAAGTAAATGGAGGAATTGTTGTGATGGATCCATTTACCGGTAGAGTTTTAGCTCTTAGTGGTGGTTTTAGTTTTAAGCAAAGTGAATTTAACAGAGCAACTCAAGCCAAAAGACAACCTGGATCGGCTTTTAAGCCATTTGTTTATGCTTTAGCTTTAGAGAATAATTTTACACCAACATCACTAGTTCTGGATGCACCACTAGTTTTAGACCAAGGAGATGATTTAAAAATGTGGAAACCAGAAAATTATGGAAAAAAATTTTATGGGCCTTCAACTTTAAGGGTTGGTTTGGAGAAATCTAGAAATTTAATGACAGTAAGAATAGCCCAAAATTTAGGTGTGAAGAAAATAGTTGATTTTTCAAAAGCACTTAAAATTTATGATAATCCAGAGGAGCTTTTATCTATATCTTTGGGATCTGCTGAAACTACTTTATTAAAACTTACATCAGCTTATTCAGTTTTTGTTAATGGTGGAAAACTTGTTGAACCAATACTCATAGATAGAATTCAAGACAGTGAGGGAAATACTATTTTTAACAATGATAAAAGAAAATGTATTAATTGTGATCAAATTTCTTATTTAACTAGTGATTATCCAGAGATTAAAAACAATTATAAGCAAATTTTTACTCCAGAAACTGCTTTTCAAATGACATCAATATTAGAAGGAGTTGTTCAAAGAGGGACAGCAAAAAAACTAAAAAAATTAAATTTGAATATTGCAGGCAAAACTGGAACAACAAATAAAAATACAGATACTTGGTTTATAGGTTTTACTTCAAATTTGTTAGTTGGAGTTTATGTTGGTTCTGATAATCCAGTTCCATTAGGAAAATATGAAACAGGATCTAAAACTGCTTTGCCAATATTTAAAAGTTTTATAAGTGATTCTGTAAACAAATATGAAGCAAGACCTTTTAAAGCTGCCAAAGGAACTGTGATGATGGTTGTTGATCCTTCGACAGGTCAAAAAGCAAAATTTAACACAAAGGATACTATTATTGAGGTTTTTAAAAAAGAAAATGTAGTTGATGGAAAAGTACTTTATACAAATACAGATAGATTAGATTCAAATAATATATTAAAGTTTTACTAATGGATAATAATTATCAAAATTTTAAAGACGAAGTTAAAAAGATAAATCAAAAAATACAGGAGTATCTTTGAAAAAAATACTATCCATTTAAAACTTAAATCTTTAAATTCAGAAATGCTAAGAGCCGACTTTTGGCATGATAAAAATAACTCTCAAAAAGTAATCAAAGAAAAAAAATTTTACGAAGATTTAACTAATTCTTTAAATAATAATATTGAAAAACTTAAAGATTTGGATGATTTGTATCAACTGGCACTTGAGGAGGAAAATTTACAAGTTCAGCAAGAAGTTCTTCAAAATATTAAAGACTTAAGAAATGATGTAAAAAGAAACGAAATTAAATGTTTTTTATCTAATGAGGCTGACCCTTTAAATTGCTACATAGAAATACATGCTGGTGCTGGAGGTACAGAAAGTCAAGATTGGGCTGATATGCTAAGAAGAATGTACTTAAAATGGTCAGACAAAAAAAATTTTAAATCAAGTTTAATAAGTGAGCATAAAGGAGATGAAGCTGGAATTAAATCTGCAACTATCAAAATAGATGGAGATTATGTTTTTGGTTGGTTAAAGAAAGAATCAGGAATTCATAGACTAGTTAGGATATCTCCATTTGACTCTGGAGCGAGAAGACACACAAGTTTTGCAAGTGTTTGGATATATCCTGTTGTTGATGAAAATATAAATATAGAAATTTTAGAAAAAGATTTAAGAATAGATACTTATCGTTCAAGTGGAGCAGGTGGTCAACATGTTAATACAACTGACAGTGCAGTTAGAATAACACACATTCCATCAAAAATTGTTGTTCAATGCCAGAATGAAAGATCTCAACATAAAAATAAAGTAACTTGCATGAACATGCTTAAAGCAAGATTATATGATTATGAAATTAAAAAAAGAGAACAAGAAAATCAAAATATTGAAAATTCAAAATCTGATATTGGATGGGGTCATCAAATTAGATCATATGTTCTTCAACCCTACAGACTTGTTAAAGACAATAGAACTAACTTTGAGAGTACAAGTCCTGATAGAGTATTAGACGGCGATATTGATGATTTTTTAGAGCAATCCCTTTATAAATTAAATGAAAAATAATATTTTAAAATATTTCATTATACTTCTGTCCTTATTTTTAATTTTTATAGTTTACCTAAGTACGATGGGTATAGAGACAGACAAATTTAATAATCAAATTAAAAATAGAATTTTACAAATAAATAAAAATCTAGATATTGATTTAAAAAAAATTAAATTAACTCTAGATCCTTTTAAACTAAAAATTAATGCAAAAACAGTTGGTACCACATTATATTTTTCAAAAAAACCATTAGCAGTAGAAAGTATTAAAACACAAGTTTCAATAAATTCTCTAATTAAAAATAAGATTTCATCATCAAATATAGATGTAACAACTAAGCCTATATTATTAAATGATTTAATTAAATTTATTAGAATTATAAATAACAAACCTCAATTATTTATATTAGAAAAAATTATAAAAAAGGGTCATGTAATTATAGATTTAAGTTTGAACATCGATGAAAATGGCAAAATTAAAGATGATTATAAAGTTGAAGGTTTGATAAAAGATGCAAGTATTAATTTTTTAAAAAAGGCAGATTTTAAGGACATAAATTTTAATTTCAATTTTCAAAAAGATAATTATCTTTTTAATGAAATAAATTTTCAATTAGAAAAGATAAATTTTGCTTCGGAAAAATTAAACGTAAAAAAGAAAAAAAATAGTTTTTTAGTTGATGGAATCTTCGAAAACAATCAATCAATTTTAAATTCAAATATATTAAAATTATTAAACTTAAATTTTGAAAATATAATTGTTGATGATGCTAAATTTAAGACAAACAATGAATTTTCTTTAGAAATAGATAAAAAATTCAAAGTTCAAAACATTATATTAAAATCTGATATAAATATTACTCAGCTGAAATATAAAAAATTAAAAATAATTAATAATTATTTTACAAAGATTGATGAATTAATATTACTCAATAATCATAAATTAAATTTAAAATATAAGGACAATAATTTATCGATTAAGGGTGAGGGACAAATTCTTTTCAATACTGATGAGGTAGATGAAATTAAATATTTGATTAATAAAAAAGATAAGGATTTCAGTATAGTTTCGGAATTATTTTTAAAAAATATAGTTTTAAAAGAACAAGACTTTTTAAAAATTTTCTTTCCTCAAATTAATGATAATATTAATTTTAATAATCAAAAATTAAAAATTAATTTAAAAAATAATAAACTAACTTTTTCAGGCTCTGGAAAATTAAAAATCTATAAAGATTTTGAAGAAATTGATTATTTAATTGAGAAAAAAGAAAATAAAATAAGTTTTAATACTAATTTAAATTTAAAAAATACAGAATTTAAAATTGATAATATTAATTATAAAAAAAAAGATAAAAGTAAAATGAACCTTCAAATGAATGGTGAAATAAAAAATAACAGAAATCTAAATATAAATAACTTTATAATTAATGAAGAAAAAAATAAAATAAAAATTAAGAATTTATATCTCAATGATTCAAATCAAATAATAAAAATTGATCAGGCAAATTTTAATTATTTAGATACAGAAAATAAAAAAAATAATTACAACATAAAAAAAGTAGAAGGCCAAAATTATTTAATTGATGGCATTTCATTTAATGCAAATTATTTAATTTCGAATTTACTAGATGCTGATGATAAGGGAGAAAACAATTTTTTTGAAAATAACGTAAATATGTATCTAAACATTGATGAAGTTTACTTTGATAACATAAACTTTGTTAAAGATTTAAAAGGAAAGATAAACATTATTAATAATAAAGTAGAAGAGGCAGATCTTTTGGCCTTTTATAATAATTCACAAAATATAAAATTTACAACTAGAACAAATGATCAGGGTGACAAAATTACAACTCTTTTTTCATCTAAGGCAAAACCTTTAGTAGATAGATATAAATTCATTAAAGGATTTAAAGATGATAAAGATGGATATTTAGACTTTTACTCTTTAAAAAAGGATGGAGTTTCAACTTCTAAATTAGTAATTGATAATTTTAAAGTTAAAGAAATTCCAGCGCTAGCTAAGTTGTTGGCTCTCGCGTCACTTCAAGGAATAGCAGATTTACTTACTGGAGAGGGTATTAGATTTACAGATTTTGAAATGAATTTTACCAATAAAGATAAACTTATGAAAATTAAAGAGTTATACGCAATTGGCCCAGCAATATCTATTTTACTGGAAGGATACATTCAGGAGAATAAATTAATAAGTTTAAGGGGAACCTTGGTTCCAGCTACAACAATCAACAGATCGATTGCTTCAATACCTTTACTTGGAGATTTATTGATAGGAAAGAAAGTGGGAGAAGGTGTTTTTGGAGTTAGTTTTAAAATTAAAGGTCCCCCTAAAGACTTAGAAACTACTGTAAACCCAATAAAAACTTTAACACCCAGATTTATTACTAGAACTTTAGAAAAAATTAAAAAATAGTCAATTTAATTCAATTTTAATATGCCTTTTTTTTCCAAGAGAAAGTTTAAGACAGCTATCTTTAAATAAATTTTTATTAATTTCAAATTTTTCATCTGAAATAACATTGTCATTTATTTTAACGCCATTTCCTTTTAAAAGTCTTCTGATTTCGCTTTTCGAGTTTTCTAATTTAGATAACAAAACAAGGTCTATTATATTAATTTTTTCCTCTATTTTCTTAATTTTAATATTAACTTTTGGTAAGTTTGCACCAAGAGGGTTTCCTGAAAAAGCCTCTTTTGCTGCTAATTCAGAATTTTTAGCTGCTTCTTTTCCATGTAACATTTCTGTAGTTTTATTAGCAAGTATTATTTTTAATTCATTTATGTCTTTATCTTTAATTGTTTCTATTTCCTTAATTTCAATTTCAGTAAACATTTTTAAAAATTTAATTACATCTCTATCATCTACGTTTCTCCAAAACTGCCAATAATCATAAGCTGATAAGTAATTTTCATCTAACCAAATAGCTCCACTTTCAGTTTTTCCCATTTTAGCACCAGATGCTAGTGTAATTAAAGGTGTTGTTAAACCAAAGGTTTGAATGTTTGAATATCTTTTTATAAGCTCAACACCATTTACAATATTCCCCCACTGATCTGAACCTCCAATTTGTAATACACAATTTTCTTTCTTATTTAACTCAAGAAAATCATATGCTTGTAAAATCATGTAATTAAATTCCATATAGCTCAGCGATTGCTCTCTATCCAATCTAAGTTTTACACTATCAAAAGTTAACATTCTATTTATTGTGAAATGTTTTCCTATATTCCTCAAAAACGAAATATAATTTAAATCTTTAAGCCAAGTATAATTATTTACAAAAATTGGTTTTGTATTTGGATCATCATTATCTAAAAATTTTTTTAAAATATTTTTGATATTATGAATATTTTTCTCAATCTGATCTTCACTTAGTATTTTTCTAGTTTTGTCTTTACCAGACGGATCCCCAATTCTTGTAGTTCCTCCACCAAGTAAAACTATTGGTCTATGTCCATTTTTTTGGAGTAGTCGCAAGCACATTATTTGCAATAAGCTTCCTACATGTAAGCTCTCGGCTGTACAATCAAAACCTATGTAACCTTTAATTTTTTCTTCATCTAAGTATTTAGATAATTCATCTTCGCTTGTACATTGATAAAAATAGCCTCTATCTTTAAAATCTTTTAAAAATTTATTCATAAGTTTATAGTTACAATATACAAATTTTTTTTAAAAAATATATTAATGAAAAAAAAATTATATACTGCAATTGGATTAATGAGCGGAACATCTATGGATGGTATTGATTTATCCATAATTAGTTCTGATGGAATGTACGAATTTTCAAACATTTTAGATGATTATTATGAGTATGATAAAAATCTTCAGGATCAGTTAGTTCGATTAAGAGATTTAGTCCTAACAAAGAATGATCTTTTAGAAAATTCAGAAAAATTAAGGGAATTAGAGCGTAATTTAACTCTTTTTCATGCAGATGCAGTTAATCAATCATTAAAAAAATATAGAGATAAAATTGATTTGATAGGTTTTCATGGCCAAACAATTTTTCATAGCCCACAAGAGAAAATTACTAATCAATTAGGAGATGGAAAATTATTATCTCAAATAGTTAAAAAAAAAGTCATATATGATTTTAGACAAGCTGATATTAAAAATAATGGCAATGGAGCACCTTTAACACCAATTTTTCATCATATCTTATCAAAAAAAATTGATAAAAGTTTTAATATTAAATTTCCAATAGCTTTCTTAAATATTGGTGGTATTGCAAATGTTACAAAGGTTATTGATATTTCAGAAAATTTTCAAAATAACCTTTCTGCTTTTGATATAGGTCCAGGTAATTGTTTAATAGACGATTGGGTAAGAAAGAATTCTAATAAAAAATTTGATAAAAATGGTGAATTTGCTAAAGCAGGAAAGGTTAATCAATTAATTCTAAACCAGGCAATAGATAATTTTAAAATAAATTCTTACTCTCAGTCATTGGATATTAAAAATTTTGATGTATCTTTTGCAAAAGGCTTATCTTTAGAGGACGGTTGTGCTACATTAACAGATTTTACTGCATATTTGATCGCAGAAGGATTAAAATATATTAGCCAAAAAAATAGTATTAGGTTTCTACTTTGTGGTGGTGGTAGGAAAAATATAAAGTTAATTGATTGTATTAAGAATTATTTAACAAACGAAAATAATATTACTTTAGAAATTATAGATAATTATAATTTAAAAGGTGATTATATTGAATCTCAAGCTTTTGGATTTCTAGCAATAAGATCTTTTTTAAATTTACCAATATCTTTTGCTAACACTACAGGATGTAAAGGATTTACTGTTGGTGGAACATTAGTTGAGAATTACTGATAAAGTGCAGTTTCTTTTTTAATATATTTATTTAAATTTTTAACAAGCTCGTTGTCTTTTTTTGTAAAAAAGTGATTTGCTTCTGCTACAATATTAAATTCTACTTTAATTCCTTTTTGTGCGCTTAATCTTTTATCTAATTCTGTAATATATTCTAGTGGTACTAGCTCATCTTTTTTACCACAAACAATTAAACCTGATGTTGGACATGGAGATAAAAAAGAAAAATCATAAACATTAGGTTGTGGTGATATAGCTATAAATCTATTAATTTCCGGTCGTCTCATCAATAATTGCATTGCTATCAATGAACCAAATGAAAAACCAGAAACCCAGCATTGAGAATTATCAAAGTTTTCTCTTTCTAACCAATCTAAAGCTGCAGCTGCATCAGCAAGTTCACCTTGACCATTATCAAATTCTCCATCACTCTTACCAACACCTCTAAAATTTACTCTACAAACTGAAAAATCATTATCCATAAATGTATGAAAAGTATCAACTACCACTTTGTTATTCATTGTCCCTCCATATTGAGGATGAGGTTGTAAAACTAATGCAATAGGAGATGTATTTTTTTTACTTTTATAATATTTAGCTTCTAGCCTTCCAGCAGGACCTGGTATAAATATTTCTAAAATTTTATTATCCATAATCGATATTGATTATTATTCTCAAAAAAAATGTAGGTTTAACATAACTGAGCGACAATATGTTAGTTTTTTTTTTCACTCTAAACTTGACCATTTTAGTCAGGTATATATAAAAACGTACAATTTATAGGTATAAAATGAAACTTACATCTAAAGGTAGATACGCCGTGATGGCGTTAGTTGATTTAGCAAGGTTTGATGATATCAATCCAGTATCATTAAGAGATATATCTTTAAGACAAGGTATATCGATAGATTATCTAGAACAAATTTTCTCAAAATTAAAAAAAAACGAAATTGTAAAAAGTATAAGAGGAACGCAGGGAGGATATGTTCTTAATAAAAATCCAAATGATATTAAATTAACAAACATATTTCATGCAGTAGACGAGAAAGTAAAAACTGTTCAATGTAAAAAAGAGTCTAAAAAAGGATGCAATGGTAAAGCTACAAAATGTATAACTCACAATCTTTGGGATGAGTTAGAAATACACATAAATACATTCTTTGAAAGGAAAAGTTTAAAAGATTTATTAAATAACAATAAAGAAACAAGAATTTAAAATGGATAACAGACAAAAAGAAATAAATAATTTAAAAGACTATAAATATGGTTTTTCAACAGATATAGAAAATATTCAAGCTCCAAAAGGTTTGAATGAAGATGTAATTAAATTTATTTCTAAAATTAAAAAAGAACCTGGATGGATGCTTGATTTTAGATTAAAAGCTTTTGAAAGATTTAAAGTATTAAAAGAACCAGATTGGCAGAAACCCAAATTTCCAAAAATAGATTACCAAGATTTATATTATTACTCCGCTCCCAAAAGCATGAAAGATAAACCAAAGAGCTTAGATGAACTGGATCCCAAACTTTTAGAAACTTATAAAAAACTTGGAATTCCTTTGCAAGAGCAAGCAAGATTAAATGGAATAGCTGTTGATGCTGTGTTTGACTCTGTTTCTGTTGCAACTACTTTTAAAGATGAATTAACAAAACAGGGAATTATATTTTGCCCTATATCAGAAGCAATTCAAAATCATCCCGAGTTGGTCAAAAAGTACTTGGGATCTGTAATCCCAACAAGTGATCATTTTTTTGCAACATTAAATTCAGCAGTATTTACAGATGGCTCATTTGTATACATTCCAGAAGGCGTTAGATGTCCAATGGAATTGTCAACTTATTTTAGAATTAATGCATCAAACACTGGTCAATTTGAAAGAACTTTAATTATTGCAGACAAAGGAAGCTATGTCAGTTACTTAGAAGGATGTACAGCTCCAATGAGAGATGAAAATCAACTACATGCTGCTAACGTAGAATTAGTTGCACTTGATGATGCGGAAATAAAATATTCAACAGTTCAAAATTGGTATCCAGGTGATAAAGACGGCAAAGGTGGAATTTATAACTTTGTAACAAAAAGAGGTTTATGCAAAGGAAAAAATTCAAAAATTTCATGGACACAAGTTGAAACAGGTTCTGCAATTACATGGAAGTATCCTAGTTGTATTCTTAAAGGAGATAACTCTGTTGGTGAATTCTATTCAATAGCTATTACTAACAATCATCAAAAAGCTGATACAGGTACCAAAATGATCCATTTGGGCAAAAATACTAAGAGTAAAATAATTTCTAAGGGAATATCAGCTGGTAGTTCAGATATGACTTATAGAGGCTTAGTTGATATTTCATCAAAAGCCAAAAATTCTACAAATTATACTCAATGTGACTCTTTATTAATGGGTAATAAATGTGGGGCTCACACTGTTCCTTATATAAAAAATAAAAATTCTGAGTCAAATATTGCTCATGAAGCAACTACATCCAAGATTAGTGAAGAGCAGTTACACTATTGTCAACAAAGAGGATTAAATTCAGAGGAAGCTGTTGGCTTAATTGTTAATGGTTTTTGCAAGGAAGTATTACAACAACTACCTATGGAATTTGCTGTAGAAGCTCAAAAACTTGTAGGCATAAGTCTGGAAGGAAGTGTGGGCTAATGCTTAAAATAAATAATTTAAACGCAACAATTGATAATAAGTCTATTTTAAATGGGCTATCCTTAAATATAAATCCTGGTGAGGTTCATGCAATTATGGGTCCTAATGGATCTGGAAAAAGTACATTGTCTAACATTTTATCTGGAAAAAAGGGTTATGAAGTTTCTGGGGAAGTTCTTTTTGAAGAAAAAGATTTATTTGAACTTGAAACAGAAGAAAGAGCACACAAGGGTATATTTTTAGCCTTCCAATATCCTTTAGAAATTCCAGGTGTAAATACAAATATATTTTTAAAAACTTCTTTGAATGCTGTGAGAAAAGCGAGAGGTAAGAAAGAGCTCGATGCTATTGAATTTCTAAAATTAGTTAAAGAAAAGTCTAAAGAATTAAAATTTGATGAAGAAAAATTAAACAGACAGTTGAATGTTGGTTTTTCTGGAGGTGAAAAAAAGAAAAATGAAATTTTACAGATGTCGCTGCTGGCTCCAAAACTGTCAATTTTAGATGAAACAGACTCTGGTTTAGATATTGATGCTTTAAAGATTGTTGCAGATGGAGTTAATACATTGAGAGATAAAAATAATTCATTTTTAATTATTACACATTACCAAAGATTACTCGATTACATAAAACCTGACTTTGTTCACGTTTTGATGAATGGAAAAATTGTAAAATCTGGTGGTCCAGATTTAGCTCTAGAATTAGAAAAAAAAGGATATGAAAATTTTAATTAAATGAAAGAACGATTACAAAAAGATTTTGATAATAGTATAAAAAATTTAAGTTTATCCCAAAAAGATATCGAAATTAAAAAATTTTGTTTATCAAATTTCATTGATAAAGGCTTTCCAAACAGAAAAGAGGAAGATTGGAAATTTTCAGATCTTAATCAAATAATAAAAAATAATATTGGAGAACTTAGTTTTTATAATGATCTAACATCTACTAATAAAGTTGATACATCTGTTTTTGTAGATGGATTAGAGCATAACAAAATTGTTTTTATAAATGGTAGAATTGAAAAAATTGATTTTGAATATGAAAAAAAAGATCAAATTCAAATAATTGATCAATCAGAAACTATAAATGAATTTAAAAATAGTAACTCATTATCTGACTTGAACAATGCCTTTACTAACAAATGTTTTAAAATATTGGTTAAAAAAGGTTATCAGTTAGCAAAACCACTTATTATATATCACACAACAAATTCAAAAATTTGGTCAAAAAACATTAACTTAAGACTTAATTTTGAACTAGATAAAAATAGTTCATTAAGATTAATTGATTTATTTAATGATACATCTGAAAAAAATTTTTTAAATATATTTTATAACTTTGAATTAAAGAAAAATTCAGTTTTAAAAAATTATAAGATAGATAAAATTGAGAATAAAAATATTAAGTATTCTTTAAACAATATTGATCAAGATAAAAACAGTATTTCTGAAACATTTATTTTATCCTCTGGATCTAATTTTTTTAAGAATGAAATAAATTGTAATTTAAATGGAGATTATGCATCAGCTTTTGTAAATGGTGTATTTTTTTTGAATAATGACAAACATCACGAAATCAGATCAATAATCAATCATTTAACTGAAAATACAAAAAGTTATCAGCTAATTAAAAGTGTTTTAGATGAAAGTTCTAAAGCAGTGTATCAAGGAAAAATATTTGTAAACTCAGATGCTCAGAAAACTGATGGATACCAATTAAGTAAAGCAATACTGCTAAATAAAGAAGCAGAGTTTAATGCTAAACCAGAACTTGAAATTTATGCTGATGACGTTAAATGTTCACATGGTTCAGCTTCAGGTAGTTTAAATGAAGAGTCTATATTTTACTTAATGTCTAGAGGCTTAAATTATCAGCAATCAAGAGAGCTATTAATCAACGGTTTTGTGCTTGATGTTGTAGAAAAAATTACTGACTCGGAAATAAAAAACTTAATAAAAAATATGATTGGAATAAAAGAATGAATATTGATTTGATAAAAAAAGAATTTCCAATTTTTGATGAAAAG
>CACKIQ010000009.1 GCA_902600245.1 uncultured Pelagibacteraceae bacterium
TATGTCAAAATTCATCTTTTTTTGTTCTTTTATTTTTTTTAGTTCCTTAACTTTATTTAAAACTTCTGGCATAAATTTTTGACCTCCAAATCCAGGATTTACACTCATAATTAAAACTAAATCAATTTGATCTAATAGATCTAGTATTAAATTAATTTTAGATTCAGGATTAAGCGAAACTCCAACTTTTTTATTTTTTTCTTTTATTTTTTTTATTGAATTTTCTAAATTATCCGTAGCTTCAGGATGAATAGTAATTATATCTGCTCCCGCTTCAGCGTAAGCTTCTATGTATTTATGTACTGGTGAAATCATTAAATGAACATCAAATTTTAATGAACAGTGTTTTCGAAGTGCTTTAATTACCGGTGGTCCTATTGTTAAATTAGGAACAAAATGACCATCCATCACATCGACATGAATCATATCAGCTCCACCTTCTTCAAGTCTTTTAATTTCTGAACCTAATTGACTAAAGTCAGCTGATAAAATTGATGGTGAAATTTTTATATTTTTCATTGATCACTAGATTAACTAGTATCAATTTTAAAAATTAAAATGAATTAAAAAATTGATAAATTTGTCTAGAAATTTCACTCTCCAAAGGAAATGATAACATGCCCATCACCGAATAACCTAAGATCCAAGGCATTAGATAAAATCTAATCATGTAGAAAAACCAAGCAACATACAAGGGCACCAATGGCCCAATGATAAATGAGGGTGTTATTGGTTTAAATAATTTTATTAGAGGATTGGTGTATTTCACAAATACTCTCATGAAAAAGAATTGTGAATCTTCCCTTTGAAAAATGTTCATGGCCACTCTTCCAATTAGAGTCCACATTATAATTCCAAGCAGATAATCTATAAAATATATTAAAGGATGAAAATTCGCTGACATTCAAAATTTATATTGAAATAAAAGGGGCGAAATTAATCGCCCCTTTAAAAAGATTATTTAGTGTGATTTACCAAGAATTGATTTACCACTCGGTACACGTACATCATCAACCATTTTTTGAGTAGCTTTATCTGGTTCTGCAGTCATTAAACTGACTATTACCATTAAAACTAAACTAACAGCTGATCCGAAGATACCAAATGTTAACTGTGTAATTCCTAGGAATCCACTTCCACCAGTTCGTACCCAAACTAAGTACCACGCACCGGCAATTAGACCACCTAGCATACCAGCAATCGCACCTTGTCTATTAGCTCTCTTCCACCATACACCAAGTACAAGTGGGAAGAACAATCCAGACATCGCAAAATCAAAAGCCCAGATAACTGAACCTAAGATTCCTTGAATCTCCATTGCTGCAATAGTTGCTCCAGCAAAACCAATTATTACAAGTAATACCCTTGCAACAAGTAGTCGTTTTGCAGTTTCCGCTTTTGGATCAATGATCTTGTAGTAAACATCATGTGATATAGCGTTTGCAATCGCTAGAATCAAACCATCGGCAGTAGACATGGCAGCTGCCATACCTCCTGCAGCAACTAGACCTGAAATTACATAAGGTAATCCAGCTATCTCTGGTGTTGCTAATACAACGGCTTTACCACCCATGAAGAACTCATTTAATTCTAGAGTTCCATTTCCGTTAAAGTCGCTGATAAACATTAGGTTTGCTTGGTTCCAGTTTTGGTACCAATCTATCGCTTCCACTTCTGCAAATGTCTTACCGATAATACCAGTTGGTAAATTCGGGTCGATCAATGATAACTTAGATAATGTAGCTAACATTGGAGCAGAAGAATAAAGTAGGAAGATAAAGAATAATGACCAACCTACTGATTTTCTAGCTGCTTTTACACTTGGAGTAGTAAAGTATCTCATCATCACGTGCGGTAATGAAGCTGTTCCCATCATCATCGCTAATGCTAATGAAATAAATGCCCAAGGTGTAGCGTTAACTGCAGAGTGAGCTTTAGTTATTCCTGCTAAGCCTTTAGGTACTGTTTTTAGATCAGCAGCTGCGTTTTTAACAAAACCAAACTGTTGTTCTAATTCACCAATTCTAGCTACCTCGTCAGCTAACATAAAGTGAGGGAAGAAACCTGCACCCATTTTGTTACTGATCCAGAATACTGGAAGTAGGTATGCTATAATTAGTACGATATATTGCGCAACCTGTGTCCAAGTTACCCCTCTCATACCACCTAACATTGAACATAATAAAATACTTATTAGTCCAACATAAACTGCGTATTGAAATGGGATATCAAGTGCAACAGATGCAATAGTACCTGTAGCGTTAATTTGTGCAGTCACATACGTAAATGAAGCAACAGTTAAAACGACCACTGCGCTAAATCTTGCTAAATTACCACCGTATCTCGTACCTATAAAATCTGGAACTGTATAACAGCCAAATTTTCTTAAGTATGGTGCTAATAAAGATGCAACAAGCACGTATCCACCAGTCCAACCAACAAGTAGAGCCATATAACCGTAACCTTTAAAGTAAATACCACCTGCCATAGCAACGAATGATGCACCAGACATCCAGTCTGCTGCAGTCGCCATTCCGTTGAAGACTGTTGGTACTTGCCTTCCAGCTACATAATATGCATCTGCTTGGGCTGTTCTTGATAGATAACCGATTAATGCATAGATGAATACAGTAAATGCAACGAAAGCGATACCTATCGTTTTAGCTGTCATACCCATCTGTTCAGCAATTGCCATAATGATTATGAAACCTACAAATCCTCCTGTATAGATTCCGTAAATCTTAGGCAAATTATCTATGAAATTACCTTTCATTATTCGTCCTCTCTTTCGCTAAAGCCGAACTCTTCATCGATTTTTTCTTGTCTATTCGCAAACCAGAAAATTAGGATTACAAATGCACCAAGAGATCCCTGACATGTAAACCAGTATGTCCATGGATAACCGAAAGGTCCTGTGACCTCGTTCATTTCAGCTCCAAAGAGAAAGATGCCAATTGAGAAAACAAACCAGATTGCCAGTGTTATAAATAACAATCCCCTGGTTTTTTCCCAGTGTTTTTGTTGATTTGACATTTATACCTCTCTATTTAGTTATAACTGGTTGAAACCATAACCATTATGAAGGTTTTGAAAAGACCTAAAATTCACCATATAAGGTACTTATTTACTTGCTTTTTTAAGATATAATTGGCGCACTTACAAATTAACATGGGAAAATACAAATTAACTTGGAGAGACATAAAACTTGAAGATTTCAAAACATATTTATTCGCCATGTTTAAGGCGTTTATTCCCAAAAAAAAAATAAAAACTTTGGATGAGTTAGAGCAGTTTATTCAAACAAAATCTGCCTGGGCTACTCAGGTTACTTTATATAATTATCTTAAAACTAGAATGGGAACAAGATACGTTCTTCATTTTGATAATGATGAATTTATGTCATCAGTAAATCTTGCTAAATGGAATATTTATTCAGTTGCATTACAAGATTTAACTTTTTTTACTTTTTCATATTTGAAAGCTAATTTCAATTATAAGGATATTCATAATGCAAACGAAATTTTTAATAAAATCTTAGATGATGAAATTTCTAATAAGATGCCATTAGACATTGTTGATGAAGCAAGAAAAAGTTTTGATGAACGATCAGAGAAAATTAATTGGGATGGTTATTATCAGGATTTACCTTTTAACCCTAGTGCTCTTTCTTTATATAAGTGGGCTCCGATTGCAGAGGAATTAAAAACTTTAGATCGAAAGATTGTTTTAAATTCGATGATTTTAAAATGGGATGTTGTTAAACAAGAGTTTAAAGATTTAATTCAGTTTTAAATATTTTTTCTATTATCTACTAAACTATCTACAACACTTGGATCCGCTAGAGTAGTGGTGTCTCCTAATTGACCGTGCTCGTTAGCAGCAATTTTTCTTAAAATCCTTCTCATTATTTTTCCTGATCTTGTTTTAGGAAGACCTGGAGTAAAATGAATTAGATCTGGAGTTGCCAAAGGACCAATTTGTTTTCTAACCCAAAGTTTTAGATCTCTTTCTAGTTCACCAGTTTCGCTTTCTCCTGCATTCAAGGTTACATAACAATATAATCCATTGCCTTTAATGTCATGTGGATAACCAACTACTGCGGCCTCAGCTACTTTTGGATGAGCAACAAATGCACTTTCAATTTCGGCAGTTCCTAAGTTGTGCCCTGATACAATAATTACATCATCTACTCGTCCAGTGATCCAGTAATAACCATCTTTATCTCTTCGACATCCATCACCAGTAAAATATTTACCGTTAAATTGAGAAAAATACGTATCTATAAATCTTTGATGATCACCATAAACAGTTCTCATTTGTCCTGGCCATGATTGAGCTATACATAATCTTCCTTCTCCAGCTCCTTTAACTTCTTTACCGTTTTTATCTACAAGTACTGGTTTAATTCCATAGAAAGGTTTTGTTGCAGATCCGGGTTTTAGAGGAATTGCACCTGTTTGAGGAGCAATCATTATACCTCCGGTTTCTGTTTGCCACCAAGTATCTACAATTGGGCATTTAGAATTACCTACAGTTTTATAGTACCACATCCAAGCCTCTGGATTTATTGGTTCCCCGACTGTTCCTAAAAGTTTAAGTGACTTCCTTGAGGTTTTTTTAACTGGTTTATCTCCCTCACGCATTAAAGCTCTAATTGCAGTTGGTGCTGTATAAAAAGTATTTACTTTATATTTATCAACTATTTGCCACCACCTTGAACTATCAGGATAATTTGGAATTCCTTCAAACATTATAGTTGTTGCACCATTCGAAAGTGGTCCATATATAATATAACTATGTCCAGTCACCCAACCAATATCAGCAGTACACCAATAAATATCTTTAGGTTTGTAGTTAAAAATATATTGATGTGTCATTGATGCATAAACCATATAACCACCAGTAGTATGAAGAACGCCTTTAGGTTTACCTGTTGAACCAGAAGTATATAAAATAAATAACGGATCCTCTGCATTCATTTCTTCAGGTTCACAATGACTAGGAACATCTTTAATTAAATCATGATACCAAACATCTCTATTTTGATCCCAATTGATATAATTACCTGTTCGTTTTACAACAATACATTTCTTTACATTTGGGCAACTCATTAAAGCTTCATCAACTGTATATTTCAGTGGAATAGTTTTTCCACCTCGCACTCCCTCATCTGCTGTAATGATGTATTCAGATTCGCAATCATTCACTCTTCCCGAAATTGAATCTGCTGAAAAACCTCCAAAAATAATTGAATGTACTGCACCAATTCTAACACAGGCCAGCATTAAAATTGCTAACTCTGGTATCATCGTTAAATAAATTGTTACTCGATCTCCTTTTTTAATTCCTAATTTTTTTAAACCATTTGCAGCTTTTGAAACTTTTTGGTGAAGCTGTTTATAAGAAATTTTTTGACTATCTTTTGGATCGTCTCCTACCCAAATGATAGCAGTTTTATCTTTTTTATCTTTTAAATGTCTATCAATACAATTTGCTGAAGCATTTAAAGTACCATCTTCAAACCATTTAATTTTGACTTCTTTTGTACTGTATTTTACGTCTTTAATTTTTTTATAAGGTTTTATCCAAGTAATTCTTTTTCCCTCTTTTCTCCAAAATTCATCATTACTCTTTATAGATTGAGAATATTTTTGTTGATATTTACTTTTATTTGCTAAGCTACTTTTAACCCATTCTGGTTTTGTTTTAATAACCACTTCAGGAGGTGTATTATCGTTTTCTTTTTTTGCTTTAATTCTTTTCTTTATTTTTTTTGAAGATTTTTTTCTAACTTTAGATCTTTTCTTTATCTTTTTTGAAGTTTTTTTTCTAACTTTAGATTTTTTCTTTATCTTTTTTGAAGTTTTTTTTCTAACTTTAGACTTCTTCTTTCTCACCTTGCTTTTCTTTTTCTTTTTTTTTGGCATAGGTTAATTTTTTTTTTAAATTCTACTCATGTTATTTATAATTTTCCAGCTTTTATAATCAACAGGCATTACAGAAAGCCTACTTTGCTTTATCAGAGGTAAGTGGCTTAAATCCTTATTTTTTTTGATATTTTCAAGTGTTACAGGCTTCGAAAATTTACTTTTAAATTGAACAGTCACAGCAACAAATCTACCTGTTTTGTCAGTTTTATCTATATAATGCTCTTTAGTGACTTTTACGACTCCAACTATTTCTTTTCCAATGTTTGAATGATAGAAAAAACAAAGATCACCTTTTTTCATACTCTTTAAGTTCTTTGCAGCTTGATAATTTCTGACACCATCCCAAGGTGCACCTTTAATTCCAGCTTTTTTTTGTTGATCAATTGACCAAACATCTGGTTCAGATTTCATCAACCAATATTGCATTATAATTGAACTCCAGCACCTTTAAGAAAAGCTGCATCTTCATCTAAAGGCCATCTAGGTTTTGCTGGATAATCTAAATTATTAAATTGATTTATTTTAAATTTTTCCAAACCTACCATTGCAATCATTGCTGCATTATCCCCACAAAACTCTATAGGTGGAAAAATACTTTTATAATTATTTTCTTCACATAGATTAATTAACATAGACCTTATTTTTTTATTTGCTGCAACTCCTCCAGCAATAACGAAATTTTTTTCATTTAATTCATTTATTTTTTCAAATTCATTAAAAGCAATTTTTGTTTTTTTATATAAAATTTCTTCAATTGTTTTTTGAAAAGATGCTGCAAGATCATATTTATCTTGTTCTGATTTAATTGATTTACTTATCTTCAACACAGCAGTTTTTAGACCTGCAAAAGAAAGATTGCATCCTCCTTTTCTGAAAATTGGTTTCGGTAAATCATATTTTTCTGGATCACCTTTTTTAGCTAAAATTTCAATTTGAGGTCCTCCTGGAAATTCTATTCCTAAAAGCTTTGCCGTTTTGTCAAACGCCTCACCTAATGCATCATCAATAGTTGTTCCTAATCTTTTATATTTACCAAGGTTCTGAACACTTAAATATTGTGAGTGCCCACCTGAAATTAAAAGAAGTAAATATGGATAATTTAAATTTGTATTTAGTTTTGGACTTAAAGCATGTCCCTCTAAATGATTAACAGCAATAAAAGGTTTATTCATTGCTGTTGCGAAAGCTTTACCAAAACTTAGACCAACTGATAAGCAAACAATTAATCCAGGACCAGCGGTAGAAGCAACCGCATCTATTTCTTCAATTTTTCTTCCACTTTCATCAATAGCTTTTTTGACAATCCAATCAATTTTTTCAATGTGTGAACGTGCAGCCAGTTCAGGAACTACACCACCAAACTCCCTATGAACCTCCACTTGGCTAGAAACGATGTTGGATAAAACTACCGGCAATCTTTCTTCATTCTCAGTTATTAAAGAGGCTGCTGTTTCATCACAACTAGATTCTATTCCAAGAATTAAGGGTTTTTTGCTCATTCAAATAGTTTTTAATAATTGTACAATCTTTATACAAGTAAGAAATAATTTTTTATGAGAAAAAAAATAATTATTGGATCCAGGGGTAGCAAGCTTGCCTTACTTTATGCTCAACAAGCTAAAGATAAGATTATTGAAAATACCGACCTTGGTAATGAAGATATATTAATTAAATCAATTAAAACTAAAGGTGACGAAGTAAAGGATATAAGATTATCGGAGCTTGGTGGCAAAGGTTTGTTTTCTAGTAATATTGAAAAAGAACTTCAGTTAAAAAATATTGATATTGCAGTCCATGCACTGAAAGATATGCCTATTAATGAAACAAAAGGACTAACAACAGACTCTTTTCTTGAAAGAAATGACCCTAGAGAGATTTTAATTACAAAGAACAAAAAAAAACTCAAAGACTTAGATCAAAAGTCAATAGTTGGTACCTCATCATACAGAAGAGAATTTCAAATAAAAAAAATTAGACAAGATTTGAACTGTAAACTAATTAGAGGAAATGTAGATACTAGAATTAGAAAATTGAATGAAGGGATGTATGATGCAATTATTTTGTCTTATGCTGGCATTAAATTTTTAAAATTTGAAAATGAAATCTCAGAAATTTTTTCAGCTGAAGAAATAATTCCTAGTGCAGGTCAAGGCGTAATTGCTCTTCAGTGCAAGGAGAATGATGATGAGATAATTTCTATTTTAAACAAAATTAATCATGAGGAAACACATAAAAGAGCTCACCTTGAGAGAAATATTTTAAAAGTTTTGGATGGAGATTGTGAAACAGCAATTGGTGCTCATTCAGTGGTTGATGGAGATAAGATTATAGTTGAGGCTGAACTTTTTTCTTTAGATGGTAAACAAAGGTTTTATGAAAAAAAAGTTGGTAATTTGAATGAGTTTAAAGAAATTGGTAAAGAGATTGGAATACTTTTAAAAACAAAATCAAATAATTCATATAAAAGATAATATGCATATTTTGTTAACTAGACCTCTAGAAGATTGTTCTGAAATGATCTTAAAATTTCAATCAGAAGGACATCAAGTTTCTCATCTTCCATTAATAAGAATTGAAAAGGTTAATTATGAAGAAATTAACTTCTCTGAATATGGTGGAATTGTTTTTACTAGTGCAAATGCGGTAAAATTTTTAAACACAGCAAAATTAGATAAAAATATTAAATGCTTTTGTGTTGGAAACACTACAGAAAACAAAGCAAGAAGTGTTGGTTTTCAAAACACAATTGCGGCTGAAGGAAATGTTACAAACTTAAAGGAGTTAATTATACAAAGTTATGAGTCCAAAAATAAAGAATTACTTTACGTAAGTGGTGAAACAATATCAGTTGATTTAGATCAACAGTTATTAAGCGAAGGTTTTAGGGTAAAAAGAATTATTAATTACAGAGTAGATCACAATCAAAAATTTGATGAGAAATTTGTTAATGAATTAAAATTAAATATGCCTGATATGGTCTATGTTTACTCTCAAAATAGTGCGTCAAGTTTCTTAAATTTCATTAAGATTTACCAAACCGAAAATTTATGGATGAATACAAATTTAATGTGTATAGGTGAAAAAACCTCGTCAATACTGAACGAAATCAAATGGAAAAAGATTTTTCTTTTTAACCCTGGAGAAGAAGAGTTTTTGTTATATAAAATTTAGAAATGGAATTAATTAATAATTTTTCGGAGATATTTTTATCAGTATGGGATAAAGGAATTCTTGGTGTTGATATCTTTCAAATCTTAATTGGTATTGGAATATTTTTATTATTCTTAATTTTTAGAGGTCTAATAAGCAAATTAGTTATTAAAAAATTAGAAATTATCTCTAAAAGAACAACGAATAAATTAGATGATACTTTTGTTCAATCACTTGTGGGTCCAGCAAGATTTTTACCAATTGTATTAGGATTTTTTATTGCAAGCTACTACATGACTTTCTCACTAGAAGGAAGAGAAGTGGTAGACACAATTAATCGAACGTTGATCACTATTTTAATTTTTTGGGTAATTCACCAAATCATAGAACCAATTTCATACATACTTAGTGGTTTAGACAAATTGTTAACAAGAGAACTTATTGGCTGGATAATTAAATCGCTAAAAATTTTAATTTTTATTTTAGGTTTAGCAGCAGTTTTAGAATTGTGGGGAATTAAAATAGGTCCAATCATTGCAGGTCTTGGATTGTTTGGAGTTGCTGTAGCATTAGGGGCACAAGATTTATTCAAAAATTTAATATCAGGAATTTTAGTTTTAGTTGAAAAAAGATTTAAAATTGGAGACTGGATAGCTGTCGAGGGTATCATTGAAGGAGTAGTAGAAAAAATTGGATTTAGATCAACAACAATTAGAAAGTTTGACAAATCTCTTGCTATTATTCCAAATTTTCAATTTGCTGAAAACGCAGTTGTTAATGTAAGTGAAACTTCAAATTGGCTAATCAGTTGGATTATTACACTACAATATGACACTACGGTAGATCAGTTAAAAAAAATTAGAGATGAAATCGAAAGTCATATTAATTCAAGCGAAGATTATAATACCTCAATTGGTGTTGCGGTCAGAGTTGATAAATTTTCTGATAGTTCAATAGATATGTATGTAAGATGTTTTACAAAAACAGGAAGTTGGAACAATTGGCTTGATGTAAAAGAAAGATTAGCAATTGCGATTAAGGAAATTGTAGAAAAAAATGGTGCTTCATTTGCTTTCCCAAGTCAGTCGATTTATGTTGAGAAAAAATGATAGCTATTTTTTATTTAGTTTTACAAATTTTAAAATTGTACTCTTATGTAGTAATCGCCAATGTTATTGTAAGTTGGTTAATAGCTTTTAACGTTCTTAATACTCAAAATAGGTTTGTGTATGCAATTTTAGAGTTGAGTTACAAATTAACCGAGCCTATCTTGAATAAAATTAGACGTTTTTTGCCAAATTTAGGTTCACTAGATATTTCTCCAATCATTCTTCTTTTATTGATTTGGTTTATCGAAATGTGTATGAAGCTGTACATCGCACCAATGATTTTTTAATAGAGAAATATGATTTTAATTGATGGAAAAAAAGCAGCCGCAGAATTAAGAGCAGAGTTAAAGGAAGAAGTTGCAGAGTTAAGATCAAAACATAATAAAGTACCAGGTTTAACAGTAATACTGATTGGTGATTTAACACCTAGTCAGATTTATGTTAGAAATAAAGAGAAGTCAGCAAATGAGGTAGGATTAAAATCTGAAGTAATTAAATATCCAGACACAGTTGAAGAAAAGACTGTTCTAGAAAAAATTCAAGAATTAAACAGTGATGAAACTGTTTCAGGAATTTTAGTTCAACTTCCTTTACCTAAGCATATTGATAAGCAGAAGGTTATAGAAGCTATTGATCCCTCAAAAGACGTAGATGGATTTCATCCAATGAATGTAGGCAATCTTTCATCTGGTTATGAAAGTTCGATACCTTGTACTCCGCTTGGATGTTATTTGTTGATAAAAAAAATTGAACCTAATTTAAATGGCAAAAAAGCTGTGATTGTGGGTAGATCAAATTTAAACGGTAAACCAATGACACAACTTCTTTTAAAAGAAAATTGCACCGTGACTATAACTCATTCTAAAACTAAAGATTTAAAAGCTGAATGTTTAGAGGCAGATATAATTGTTGCAGCTGTAGGTATACCCGAACTTGTTAGAGGAGATTGGGTTAAAAAAGATGCTGTTGTTATTGATGTTGGTATAAACAAAACTGACAGCGGTATAGTTGGTGATGTTCATTTTGATGAAGTTTCAAAAAATGCAAAAGCACTTACACCTGTTCCAGGTGGAGTTGGACCTATGACTATTGCTTGTTTACTTAAAAATACCATAGACTGTTTCAAAAGATCGCAAATTAAATAATTAAACCCCAAGCTGTAATCTGTTAATTTATTAGGATGAAAAAACCTAAGCGACCTTACAGATTTGGTATAATTTTTTTACTTCTTACTGTTCCACCTATTGGAGCCACACAGCTAGGTTGGTATTTGCATGACATGCAAACTGGTTTTGATTATGGTATGATTGTAGGTACAATATCAGTAATTTATGCTGCATATTTGATGTATGAAAAAAACTGGCGTGAAGAAGATGAAGATTAAATTATGGAAAAAATAATTTTTTTTGGATTAGTCATTCCTATTATGGCTTATGTTTTATACTTAGGTGGAATGGCAATAATGAACGGTTTTAAATCTAAGGAAGCTAATAGAGCTGAAAAGGAACAATCTAAAAGTGAGACTGATGAGATAAGTGAGACCTCTTCCGAACAAACTAGCAATTTAAGTGATGAACTTAGTAAATTAAATGATTTAAAAGAAAAAGGAATTATTTCTCAAGAGGAATTTGAAAAGGCGAAAAATAAACTATTAAATAATTAAATAGTTTAATCATGTTTAATGGTTTTAAAAAAAAATTTGTTAAAGTAAGCAAGGGTAAAATTTTTTGTAGATTTAAAGGTAACGGTCCTCCCTTACTATTACTTCATGGATATCCTCAAACACATGTTATGTGGCACAAGACTGCCCCTGAACTTAGTAAATATTTCACTGTAATAGTTGCTGACCTTAGAGGATATGGAGATAGTTTAGTTTTACCTGGTGGCACTAATCATAAAAATTATTCAAAAAGGGAAATGGCTAAAGATATGGTTCAATTGATGAGTAAATTAAATTTTAAAAAATTTTTTGTTGCAGGACATGATAGAGGCGGGAGAGTTGCACACAGAATGGCAAAAGATTATAGAAATAAAATTATGGCTTTAGGTGTATTAGATATTTGTCCAACTCTAGATATGTACGAGTATACTGATATGAAATTTGCAAAAGGATATTTTCACTGGTTTTATTTAATACAACCAGCACCTTTACCAGAAAAAATGATAATGGCAGATCCTAAAAGATGGTTAAAAAGTCGTTTTAATAGGTCATCAAAACGTGCGATTGGAAAAACTGAAGATGAATATTTAAGAGCCTTCAAACAAAAGAAAAGAATTCATGCATCTTGTGAAGATTATAGGGCTGCTGCAACCATAGACTTAGATCACGATAAAAAAGATAGAAATAAAAAATTAAATATTCCTATTCATGTTTTGTGGGGAAAAAAAGGAGTAGTAGGAAAGCAATTCAAACCAATTAAAATATGGCAAAAATACACAAACAAAAAAGTTTATGGAGCAGAAATTAATTCAGATCATTTCATTCCAGAGGAAAGTCCAAAACAAACTATAAATTATTTAAAAAAATTTTTTTTAAAAAATGTTAAAAATATTACCAAATAAAAAAAATATTGGTGCGGAAATAATTGTAAATTTAAAAGAAATTACAAATAAAGATATTTTTAAAATTAAAAAAGCACTTAACAAATATGGGATGTTATATTTTAGGGACCAAAAATTAACTTCTAAACTTTATATTAAGTTTGCAAAATATTTTGGAAATTTAGCCAATTATCCAAGATTAAAAGGTTTAAATAAAAAATTTCCTCAAATCACAGTAGTGCAAAGAAAGTCAACTGATAAAGGACCAAGTTTTGGTGAACAATTTCATACCGATTCAATTTATACAAAAAAGCCACCAAGATTTACAATGTTGTTTTCTAAACTTGTGCCAAAAAAAGGAAAAGCTAATACAGAATTTTGTTCTCAATATCTTGCTTATAGAGAATTACCAAATTCAGTAAGAAGAAAATTTAAAAATATTAAAGCTAAATATTCCTCTGAAGGTCCAATTTCGGTTACAACAAAAGAGAGAGTAAAAGAAAAAGGAAAAAATATTAAAGAACTTAGATCTTCACATAAAATCATCAGGAAAATAAATACAAATTATTCGATTTATTGTAGTCCAGGACATTTTGTTGGTTTTAGTTCAAAAATAAAAAATCAAGAAAAATTAAAAAAATTTCTTTTTAATCATCAAATAAAAAAAAAATTCCAATTTTCATTACCTTGGGAAAAAAATCAATTAGCTATATGGGATAATAGATCTATGCTTCATCAGGCAACACCCTTTAGGGGAAATAGGATAATGCATAGAATAACGATTAAATAATTTATGTTAAAAATTTTTTTAGGACTAACTCCATTTATATTTATTACTTTTTTAGGGTTTGTATTTGGTAAGTTAAAAGTTTTAGACCTTAGTCATGCTAAAATTTTAAATCTTTTTTTGTTCTATATTGCAGTTCCGGCATTGATAATTAAACTAATAGCACAAAATGAAATTGGACAAGTAGATTTCAAACAAATTTTTTCTTATTTAATTATGCAATCGATATGTGCAATTATCGCTTACTTAATTACTTTAAAATATTTTAAAAGATCAATCCCAGAGTCAATTATTTGGGCTTTAACAGTTGCATTATCAAACCATGTGACTTTGCTTTTGCCAATAACAGAAATTTATTTTCAACAAGATGTAATTACACAAGTTGCAAGCATCATATTAATGGATGGGATAATTTTATTATCTATAATTGCTTTCTTTCTTGAACTATCTACAAAACAAAATATAGATTTATTTAATTTTATTAAAAATTTATTTTTAAACCCATTTATTCTTTCAATAATTATAGGTCTATTATTTTTATTATTAAATTTTAATATTGATCAAACACCGATTGAATACACCTTGTCTAAACTTGCAGCATGTGTTTCACCAGTTGGATTGTTTGCAATTGGTATAATTCTTTCGTTTTATACTAAAAATGTAATTAATAAATTATCTGTTTCTATTTCAGTTTTAAAATTAGTCATTTCCCCAATGATTTTATTGTTAATTGGCTTAGTGATTTTTAATGTAGGATTGCCAGCTGAAATACCAGGTGCTTTTTTTGTGAGTGTTGCGCCTTGCGGAGTTACCTCTATAGTTTTATGTGCTGCTTATAATGTAAGTCCAGAAAATATAATAAAAGCAATTTTTCTCTCTACTATTGCTTCTATAGGTACTATATTTTTTGCAATTAAGTATTTAACTCTATAACAATTTATGTAGAGGACTAACTTCTCCAATTTTAAAAATAATTGCATCTTTTTTATTAAAACCATATTTTTCAGCATTATCTTTAAATCTAATTGGTGGTTCCATAATCGGCTCTAATGACAAAACAAATGTTCCCCAATGCATTCCCAATACTTTTTTACTTTTTAGGTCCTGTGCAACATTCAAGGCTTCTTCTGGTGTTGTATGATAAATAGTTTTATCAAACATTGGTTTAAAATTATAGGCACCAATATTAATCATTGTTAGATCTACAGGACCATATTTTTCTCCTAGTTCTTTGTAGATTTCCCCATAACCTGTGTCACATGCAAATAAAATTTTTTTATTTTTATGTTCTATTAAAAAATTACCCCACAATGTTTTATTTGTGTCTGTTAAACTTCTCTTTGACCAATGAACTGCAGGAAGTAAAGAAATTTTCAAATTCTCATTAATAATTATTTGATCATACCAATCCATTTCATTTACATCTTTATATCCTTTAAAATATTTACCAAGATTTAGTGGAGTTAATACTTTTGCACTCTTAAAAGGAAAATTTCTAATTGTTGACATGTCCTGATGATCGTAATGATTATGAGTGAGTAAAAATATATCTGTTTTAGGTATCTCGTTTAATTTTATTGCAGGATTAGTAAATCTTTTTGGACCAAAGATTAGTGGTCCAGCATTCTTTGAAAATACAGGATCTGTTATAATTGTAATTCCACTTAATTTTATTAGGTATGTCGCGTGACCTATCCAAGCAATATAATCATCATCTTTATATTTTTCTAAATCAGCTAGTACTTTTTCTTTTTCAATCACATGTTCTTTTGGATAAGATAAATCAACTTTTTTTCTCAATTTGCTGAAAGTTCTATAAGAAAATTTTCCTGACCTAGATATTATTACTGGAGATCCTTTTGGATTTCTAAAAGTGCCATCAGGTAAATGATGATAAGGTCTTTCTTTCATATTATTTATTTTTCTCCATCAACCATAAGCTATTTCCTGCAAGAAAATATATTTTTCCATTTACAGGGTGAACTTGTATATCTCTTATTCTTCCAATTTTATCTTTGAAAATAATTGTTTCTTCAATATCAGATAAATTTTGAAAGTTTAATTTTCTCATTGATTTATCTTTTAAAGAAGTAATGAGCGCTTCTCCATTCCATTCATTAAATTCATTTCCCTTATAAATAGTTATTGCACTTGCAGCTATTGAGGGTACCCAGTATTGGAGTGCCTTAGTAAAACCTGGTTTCCATTTAGGTCCAATCATTGACCCTGAATAATTTGTTCCACCCCAACCTAAAATTTTCCAACCATAATTCTCTCCCTTTTTTACTTCACCAAACCAATCACCACCTTTTGCACCATGGTTGCTTGCATAAATTTTTCCATCAAAAGAGGAATAGGTTAGACCTTGAGGATTACGAACACCAATTTGATAAATTTCTGGTAACCAATCTGACTTACCTTCAAACTTAGGGTTATCTTTTGGAATACTACCATCTAAATAAATTCTGATAATACTTCCAGGATGGCTTGTTGGATCTTGAGCAATCATACCACCACCTCTTTCACCAGCAGATGCAAAAAGATAATTGTCTTTTATAGCTAGTCTTGAACCGAAATGATAACCAGATTCTATTGGTGGTTCAGCTTGAAATATATTTTCGAAATCTAAATTTTTTTTATTTAATTTAGCTTTTGCAATTGATGTACTAGTTTTCCAACCCCCTCTATTTTCTGAATAAGAAATCCATATGTAATTATCTTGGCAAATAATATCTAATAAACCTCCTTGTCCGTGTACAAAATAATTTAAGTTATGTTCAACTTCATTAACTTCTTCAGAAATAATATTTACTATTTTTATTTTTCCAGTTTTTTCAGTGATAATAAGCTCTTCATTACTTATAAAAGATGATCCCCATGGGTCACTTAAATCTGCCAATTTTTTAAAAGTAAAATTTTCAGAAAAACTTTTCGATGAAAATAATAAAAAGAAAAATATTGATAAAAAATATTTGATCACTTTATGAAAGTTTAGATCTACCACCATCTACAGCAATTATTTGGCCTGTAACCCAAGAACTATCGTCTGTTAGTAAGAATTTAGCAAGAGCAGCAGAGTCTTTACCTTCGCCTAATCTTTTAAGGGGATGTGCTTTTGCAATACCTTCAGCTATAGCAGTATTCTTTAACATTGGTTCTGCTATTTTAGATTTTGTTAAACTTGGTGCCACACAATTTACTCTTATGTTTGGAGCAAATTCTGCTGCAAGAGAAACCGTCAATCCTTCAACAGCAGCTTTTGTTGAAGCTATGATTGCATGATTGGTAAAACCTCTTTGAGCAGCAACAGTTGAAAATAATACGATTGAACCTTTATTTTTTTTTAAACTTTCCTGATATCCTTTAATAGCCTCTACAGCAGAATAAAGATTAAGCTTCATGCATTTCTGAAAGTCTTGTTCATTTACCATTCTTAATGGTTTTAAATCAATTGAACCGACACAATAAGCTAGGCCTTTAATTTCTGAAATATCTGATTTGACTTTTTCAATAAACCCATCCTCTAAAACATCTGCAACTGTATGTGAGCATCCAAGTTTTTCAGAGACAGAACTAAGTTCACTTTCATTTCTTCCAACTAAATGAATATCGTTTCCAGAGTTTTTTAATTGTTCCGCTAAACTTGACCCAATAGAACCTGTCGCACCAAAAATTACATATTTTTCTGACATAAAAAATTTTATTAGTTATATTTAACTATGAAGTTATTTTTTATACTTGGTAATCAATTATTTCCAACAAAATACCTAGACCGCTTCAAAAAAGACCACCTAATTTTTATGGCTGAAGATAAGGGTTTATGCACTTATGAAAAGCATCATAAACAAAAAATTTTATTATTTTTATCTTCTATGCGTTCTTATGCAGACGGATTAAGAAAAAACAAATTTAAATTAGATTACTTTAAAATCGAGGATAAAGAATTTAATGAAGATTATTTAAAAAAATTGAAAAAAATAATTACACAAAAAAAAGTAAAAGAAATTTCAAGTTTTGAAGTAGAGGATAAATTTTTTGAAAAAAAAATTTCACAATTTTCAAAAAAAGAAAACATACAGTGGAATATTGTTCAAACTCCTATGTTTTTAAATTCAAGAGCTGAATTTAAAAATTATTTATCAAAATCAAAAAAACCTTTTATGGCAACTTTTTACAAAGATGTTAGAAAAAAATCTGGAATATTGATGGGGTCAGATGGTGATCCAATCGGAGGGAAATGGAGCTTTGATGAAGATAATAGAAATAAATTACCTAAAAATATTTCAATTCCTAAATTTCCAAAAATAAATGAAACTAGTCATACAAAAAAATTAAAGCCTATTATTGAAAAGGAATTTAAAAATCATCCAGGGAGTACAAATAATTTTTGGTTTGCAACAGAATACGAAGATGTAGTTAAACTTTTAAATTTTTTTATAAAAGAAAAATCAAACTTATTTGGTGATTATGAGGATGCAGTTGATCAAAAAGATAATATTTTGTTCCATAGCGCATTAAGTCCTTATATAAATTTAGGTTTAATTACTCCTGAATTTGTTATCCAAAAAGTTTTAGACTTTCATAAGAAAAATAAAATTAGAATGAATTCTTTAGAGGGTTACATTCGCCAGGTGATTGGTTGGCGAGAATTTATGCGTGGAATTTATCAGTCATATTCACAAGAAATGGAAAATGGAAATTTTTTTAAACAAAATAGAAAAATGAAAAGTTCTTGGTACAATGGTACCACTGGTCTTCCACCTTTAGATTATGCAATTAAAAATGCAGTTAATCATGGTTGGTCACATCACATTGAAAGATTAATGATCTTATCAAATATAATGAACCTTTGTGAAATAAAGCCAACAATTGTTTATAAGTGGTTCATGGAGATGTTTGTAGACTCCTCAGATTGGGTAATGGTTCCAAATGTATATGGAATGGGATTATTTAGCGATGGAGGAATATTTGCGACCAAACCTTATATTTGTGGGTCTGCATATTTTATGAAAATGATGGACTTTAAGAAAGGTGATTGGTGTAACATCATGGATGGTCTTTATTGGAGGTTCATCGATCGAAACAGAAAATTCTTTTTAAAAAATCCTCGTCTATCGATGATGGTTAGAATATTTGATAAAATGAAATCTGATAGAAAAAAATTAATTTTATCTGAAGCTGATAAATTCATTAAACGAAATACAATTTGATGAAAAAGGAAAATTTACCCACTAAAACGTGTCCTGTCTGTAAAAGACCTTTCACATGGCGAAAAAAATGGAAGTTGAATTGGGAGAGAGTAAAATATTGTTCCAAAAAGTGTTCTAAGCTAAGCTAAACTTAGTGAACATTATAGTATTACAACATATTAAAATAGAAGACCCAGGTTACATTAAAGATTTAATGTTAGCTGATGGAATTAAGATTAGTACTATTCAATTAGATGAAGGTGAAAAAATACCAGAGGATTTAAGTAAATTTGATGGAATGTTCTGCATGGGAGGACCAATGGATACCTATATGGAGAAGGAATACCCATGGTTAATAGAAGAGAAGAAAAAAATTAAAGAATTTGTTGTAGATCTAAAAAAACCTTATTTAGGTTTTTGTTTAGGTTGTCAGCTTTTAGGAGAAGTAGTGGGTGGAAAAGTGGTTAAATCTAAACCTGCGGAGATTGGTATTATGGATATAAATTTCTCTAAGGAAAAAAATAGAGATAAATTATTTTCAAAATTTCCCGATATAATTAAAAGTTTACAATGGCATTCCTATGAAGTTCAGGGTATTGAAAACAATAAAGATGTTACTTTATTAGCCTCTTCCCCAATCACAAAGTATCAAATTTTTAAATATCAAAATCATGCTTATGGAATTCAATTTCATATAGAAATAAAGGATACTACGGTCAATGAATGGGGGTGTGTTCCAGAGTATAAAAAAGCTTTAGAAGATCAGTTTGGTAATGGTGCATTAGAAAAGTTTGATCAATCTGCAAAAGATAACATGAAAGATATGAATAACTATTCTACAATCCTTTATAATAATTTTAAAAAACTTTTATGAATAATAAAATTTTTGAGTGGGCAGGGGTAATAACTGCAATATTGTATTCTTTGTTTGTCGCTTTAAATATAGGCATAGAATTTTTTGGTTTTTGTCTACTGTTATTGTCAGCCATTTTAATTGGAATTTGGGCCTATAGAGGTGGTCATAAAGGAATTTTATTTTTGCAATTTTTTTATGCAACCGCTGGAATTATTGGGATGGTTCGTTGGTTTTAATTAAAGCTTGAAACTATTTTGGGGATATAATTTTTAAAATTAAAAAATCCCTTATTGCAGTATTGCCAAGCTAATTGATCTAGATTTCTATATAAAAAATTTATCTTTAAATTATTGGAATTTAAAAAATCTAAATTTTCACCTACTGTTGGATACAATCCATAATAATTTTCAATATTTGTTAATTCACTTATATCTATAATTTGACAATCAATAGACTGATTTTTTAATCTTTGTTCTTGGTCTTCAATTAAATGAGATTTAAATTTCACTAATTTTTCACTGAGTTTTATTGATCTATTTTCATTTTTATTAGAAACTAAGTAAATTTTCTTAAAGTTGTTTTCCTTAAAGTCAGTGATTTCAAACGAGAGATTATTTTCAAAAATTAAAAGATTTTTATTCTCAATATTTTGTGGGTTATTGAAATCATGTTTAATTATTTGGTAAGATTTTTCTGATACTTTTGGAGGGGCATTTTCATTTAATTTTATATTTTGAAATCTATTGTTAGTGAATTTTTTAATATTCCATTCACTTGCAAGGTAGTGTTTGCCCTGGGTTTGAACTCCAGCCACCCATCGCCATCCAAGAGTATTTGATGCTGCATCTCCATCATAAAGATGTTGCATAAAAAATTCTGCACCCAATTGCCAAGGCAATTCTAGAGTAAAAATCCAAATACTAGCAAACCACATTCTTGTATGATTATGTAAATAATTATTTTCTTTTAGCTCTTTTACCCATTCATTAAAGCAATCTATTTTTGTTTTTCCTTCGATTGCTGTAATATAATTTTTATTATCTCTAAATTCATTTTTGATTTGATTTAATTCGACAAGATAATCAGCCCAAACATTTGGTCTTAATTCTAACCAACCTTTCCAGTAAGTTCTCCACAGAACTTCTTGAATAAACTTTTCGTTTTTTGAAAAAGAAAATTTACTTAGTGCTTTCTGAATGACTTCTTGCTCATTGATTATTCCATGAGTTATGTATGGTGATAAGCAAGATATATTAGATCTTTTTTCAGGTCCAAAATCAAAATTTCTTAATTTTGAATATTCTCCAAGATTTTTCTCAACAAAATTATTTAATTGATTTAAGGCCTTAGCCCTTGAAGCTTCAAATATCATTTCAAATTATTTTGATTTTTTTTTCTTAAGACCTAATTTATCACTATGTCTTAATCTTAAAACAACAATTGCTCCAGCAATCAACAAAATAGCTACTGCTTCATAAACAAGTGCAGTAGGATCCATTTCTTTACCTTGTAGAATAATAAATCGTGCAAGGGCGGTAATTGCAATAAGAAGTGGTAGGGTAATACTGATAGATTGTTGGTTCCAAAAAACCCTAACCATTGCTAGTACCTCCAAATATAGAAACATTAAAAGCAAATCTGCTAATGTAACAGATTGATTTAAGTACATGTTTTTCATTTCAATCCCAACAGCAATAACAGTACTGATTAAGATAATAACCATTAATGCTAACTGCAAGTTTTTCGCTATCTTGTCCATTATTTACCTTTACTAAATGGGAGCCATTTTTCAAATACAGATTTAGAAGGCCCATCATAAGGAATTGAATAAGAGTTTGGATTAGGACTTGTTAAAACTTCAATTCCTTTTGAAAATACAAATATAAATACAATCACAAATACGATGACCATTATTTTAAATGGATCAAAATTTTTTGTTCGAAATACACTTGCAGATTTTTCTTCTGCTCTATGAAATTGTTTGAAAGTTGTATAAACAGCAAATATCAAACCTATATGAGCTAAAAAAAGTCCCGCCCAACCAAACGCGAAAGTTGTATAAGAAAAAACATACAAACTAAAAACTGTTGTCCAAATAAAACTCAGAACTAATAAAATTTGCAACCTAACTGTTTTTGGAAGTGCACGCAGATCATTTTTACTATCATCAAATAAAATATTTGCTGCGTCTTTCATCCAGTTCTTTATTGATTCCATTTTTGAAGGATATAATTTTTATCAATTTTAACAAATGTTAATTTGTCCTAAACGCGCCTAAGAACGAAGCTTTTTTTTGTGAAAATTGATAAATCTTTCAACGTTAGATTTATTAAACGATTTATTTTCCTCAAATGAGACTTTCTTCATTGAGTATGCATTACTATTAGTAACCCTTGATTGAATTGAGATATTACCTTTGTATAATTTAAGTTTAACAGAGCCATTAACTTTACTTCTTTTTAAATCAACAATTTTTTGAAGTTTAAATCTTTCTTTTGAATACCAATAACCATTGTAAATTAACTCAGCATATCTAGACATTATTTGATCTTTTTTATGCATAGTTTCTTTATCTAAAGTAACTGATTCAATTGCTCTATGGGCATTGATCAACAAAGTTCCACCAGGTGTTTCGTATACCCCTCTAGATTTTATTCCTAAAAATCTATTTTCTACTAAATCGACTCTTCCAATTCCATTTTTTCCTGCTAGTCCATTTAGCTTTGTTAATAATTTAGCTGGTGATAATTTTTTTCCATTAATTCCAAAAGGATCGCCATTTTTAAAATTGATAGTAACAAAAGATGGTTTGTTAGGTGCCTTTTCTGGAGAAACTGTTCGTTGAAAAATAAATTCTGGAGCAGAATTTTTTGGATTTTCTAAAACTTTACCTTCAGTTGATGTATGAAATAAATTATCATCTACTGAAAAAGGAGGTGCACCTTTTTTATCTTTTGGTATAGCTATGTTGTGTTTTTTTGCGTAATTAATTAGATCAGTTCTTGATTTTAATTTCCAAATTCTCCACGGAGCTATTATTTTAATTCTAGAACCAAAGTAATGATAGCCTAATTCAAATCTAACTTGGTCATTACCTTTTCCAGTTGCTCCATGTGCCACTGCATAAGCCTTAAATCTTTTAGCTACTCTTATCTGATCTTTTGCAATTAGAGGTCTTGCTATCGATGTACCTAATAAATAAACACCTTCATACATCGCATGTCCTCTGATCATAGGATAAACATAGTCCTTAACAAAAGTATCTTTTAAATCTTTAATAATTATATTTTTAACTCCAAATTTTTTTGCATTAGTTATAATTTTTCTTCTATCAATTTCTTGGCCAACATCTGCAGTGTAACAAATCACTTCTGCATCAAAATTTTCTTGAAGCCATTTTAAAATTATAGAGGTATCTAAGCCTCCCGAATAAGCTAGAACAATTTTCTTTTTTGATTTCATTGATTTAACTACAAGCTTTTTTTGATGCGTTATAAGCTTTAGTAAATCCTAGTAATGAATAATGATCAATAGTTTGAGAACCTTGTTGATTGTATCCAGTAATCATAATTCTTGAACCTTTTCTCATTTGTTTAATCATTTTTAATTCAATTTTATTGTCAGCAATCCATGCAAAACCTTGCTCTTTAATATCGAACTTAAATTTATTTTTTCCTGAAGCAGCGGTTACTGAATTATTTTTGTTAAATTCGTATCCTGGAGTAACGCTCACTTCATTTTTGATATTGTCATTTGGCCTGAAAGCTACAAATAATTTTGCATCTCTTTTATTTGTTTTTGGTGCTTGTAAAATGGGTAAGGATTGAGCAAAACATACTTTCCCTTCAACATCAGAAACAACCATTGCCTCCCAATCTTTATATTTACCAATTTTTTTTATTTCTTGTGCAGAAATTTGGCTGATTCCAAATATAATAAATATTATTAAGAATGTTATAATTTTTCTAATTAAGGACATGGATTTGGATAAACTTTTTGGATATTATTAATTTCTTTAATAACGTCATCAGATAAGTTTACATTTACACTTTCTATATTTGTTTTCAACTGCTCCATTGTAGTTGCTCCAATTATTACACTAGTCATAAAGTCTTGGATTTCACAAAATTTTATAGACATTTGACTCATATCTAGACCAAATTTCTTACTTATTTTATAATAAAGCTCGACTGCATCTTCAGTATTTGGCTTTCTATACCTTGTCCAAAAATCAAAATCTCTTTCCATTCTTGATCCTTTAGGAAAATTTTTGTTTCTATATTTTCCACTTAAATAACCGCTTGCAAGTGGTGAGTATGCTAAGCAGCCAATATTTTCTCTTATAGAAACTTCTGCTAATCCAACTTCGTAAGATCTGTTTAACAAGCTGTATGGATTTTGAATTGACATCATTCTTGGTAATTTTTTATCTTTAGACAATTGAAGATAATTCAAAACTCCCCAAGGAGTTTCATTTGATAAACCAACGTATCTTATCTTTCCAGCATTGATGTATTTATTTAACTCTACAAGAACATCTTCAAAATTGTTCCATTCATTCTCTTTGTGAACATAACCGAGTCTTCCAAAATTATTTACATTTCTTTCTGGCCAATGAAGTTGATATAAATCTACATAATCAGTTTTAAGTCTTTTAAGACTGTCATTTAAAGCTGATTCTAAATTTGGACCTGTAAAACTATTTTCCCCACTTCTTAAATAATTTCTTGCTGGACCAGCAACTTTTGTTGCAAGGATGACTTTATCTCTTTTTTTTGTTTTTTTAAACCAGTTCCCGATAATTTCTTCTGTATCACCGTAGGTTTCTTTTCTAGGAGGTACTGCATATAATTCAGCAGTGTCCCAAAAGTTTACTCCTTGATCTAAAGCAAAATCCATTTGTTCAAATGCTTCAAGTTCAGTATTCTGTTCTCCCCAAGTCATAGTACCGAGACAAATTGTACTCACTTTAATATCGGTATTACCTAAATTTTTGTAATTCATTAGAAATATTAAGTTAAATTTTTGTTAATCTTTTAAGGTATCTTGAATAATTAGTAAAAGAATATATATATATCTCATTATGGAATTTGATAAAAACGGAATACTAAACAGAGCTAAAGCAGCACAACAATCGGCTGCTGTGATGGATGAAGGCTTAAGAGCCTACATGCTAAAAGTTTATAATTACATGGCAACAGGAGTATTGCTAACTGGAATAGTAGCACTCTTAACATTTAAAATGTCTGTTGTTACTAATGATGCAGGTTCAATCGTTGGTCTAACACAGATGGGCAATGCAATTTATTTATCAGGTCTAAAATGGCTAGTAATGTTAGCTCCTCTAGGTATCGTTTTTTACATGAGTTTTGGAATTAATAAGATGAGTGCATCAAAAGCACAAACTACTTTTTGGGTTTTTGCAGCTTTAATGGGTCTATCATTGTCTTCAATCTTATTAGTTTACACTGGAATGAGCGTAACTAGAGTTTTCTTCATTACGTCTGCAACATTTGGAGCGATGAGTATTTATGGATACACAACTAAAAGAGATCTTACTAAGTTTGGATCTTTTTTAATGATGGGTTTAATTGGAATAATTATAGCTTCAATTGTTAATATCTTTATGAAATCTTCCATGATGTATTTTGTGATTTCAATTTTAGGTGTTTTAATATTTGTTGGTTTAACAGCTTATGACACTCAGAAAATCAAGAATATGTATGCTGCATCAGACTCTGGAGAATTAATGGGCAAGAAAGCCGTTATGGGAGCGCTGACTTTATACTTAGATTTTATTAATCTATTTATTATGTTGTTAAGATTATTTGGTCAAAGAAGATAAATTTTTTTTAAAGTTTTTTCCAGTTTGTATTTTTTAATAAAGTTTTCAGATCGTGAGAATTCTTTAATATTTTACCACTTAAATCAGTAATCAAATATTTAAGATTTTTATTTTTAGGCTTAAAATTTTTACAAATTTTATAAAGGGCATTTTCAGTAGCATTTTTAAAAACACTAAATCCAACTTGTTTACTTGAAATACTTAAACCATAATCTTTCCAAGAACCTTCAGAAACCATTTTAGCATATAAGTCTAATATAATTTTTAACTCTTCTTTTTCAAAAAAATGTTTTTCTTCAACTTTATTAAGAGGGTTACTTATTACTAACTTTATATTACTGCGCATCAATCTTATGTTTATTAATTAATGGTATCTGAAATCCTGTAAATACTATTGTTATAGGAAGCATTCCCCACACTTTAAAATTTACCCAAAATTCTTCTGTTTGAGTTCTCCAAACAAATTCATTTAATAAAGCAAGACCAAGGAAAAAATACATCCATCGTTTATTAAGTATTTCCCATCCAATGTCAGTCATGGGAATAGATTTACCCATAATTTTTTTAAGAATAGGTTCATTTGTAAAATATTTCCCAAAAAATAATGCAAGAGCAAACATAATATTGATTATGGTTGGTTTTACATAAATAAATATAGGATCATTAAAGTAGATAGTTAATCCACCAAAAAAAGTGATTAAAATTCCACTCACTAAAGGCATTGGAGGAATTTTTTTTTCAAAAAACCAAACAATTGCTAATGCAACTAAAGTTGCAATTATCAGTGGAGGTATTGCAACTGATATATTTTTACCACTGTTGTAGTAATAGAAAAAAAATATCGCTAATGGACCAAAATCGGTAACAAACTTTAAAAAAGATTTATTCACTTAAAAGATATTAACATATTTGCCACATCACAAAACATTTATATTTTAAGGATTGATTTTTAGTTTTAAATACCCATACTAACATAAATGGCAACTCAAAAAGCAAAATTTTCAATTGGAGACATTGTTAAACATAAACACTTCGAGTTTAGAGGTGTAATTTATGATGTTGATTTTGAATTTAATAATTCAGAAGAATGGTATCAGTCTATTCCAAAAAATGTGAGACCAAGAAAAGATCAACCATTTTATCACCTATTAGCAGAAAATGATGAGATAACTTATGAAGCCTATGTTTCTGAGCAAAACTTGCTAGTGGATGATTCTGATGAGCCAATAAAACATCCTTTGATTGAGGAGATTTTTTCAGGAAAAAAAGGCTCTAGTTATTTCAAGCTTTCTAATTAAGGCAACCATTATTCAACCACATTTAGCTCAAATCTAGGCCATATAAATTAGCTATATTTTTAGTATCTTCTGGTCAAGAGTGTTAAACGTTAATTTCAATCTTATTATCTCCCCTCTGCATTCTTGATCAGAAAACTATTTCATAATAGAAATCACTCAAAAAAATTCTAAATTAAGATATGTTTAAACTTTTTGAACCTAACAAAATTTTTAAAATTACGTCAAAAGCACCTAGGTACGTTTTATTTTTGTTTATAATTGTATTAACCATTGGTTTAGTAGAAGCATTAATCATATCTCCTGAGGATTACATACAAAGTGATGCAGTTAGAATTATGTATGTTCATGTTCCAGCTGCTTGGATTTCACTTGGAATATTTTCTTCAATAACTTTACTATCTATTTGTGGTTTTGTGTTTAAAAATAAAAACTTTTTTTTAATCTCTAAAAGTTTAGCTCCTTCAGGATTTGTTTTTAATATTATTGCCTTAGTTACAGGATCAATTTGGGGAAAACCAACTTGGGGAACATGGTGGGCTTGGGACGCCAGAATAACTTCAATGTTAATTTTGGCATTGTTTTATGCAATGTATTTAATTGTGTGGAGAATTTATGATAAAGAAGAAAAAGTTTATAAGATTTCAACTTTTATAACTATTTTAGGAATTATTAATGTTCCAATAATTAAATACTCAGTTGATTGGTGGAATACACTTCATCAACCTGCATCTATTAATATTTTATCGAAAACCTCAATTCATTCATCTATGCTTTATCCACTTTTGATAATGACTGCGGCATTTGCTCTTTTTTCATTGTTAATTTTCTTAATGAAATATAATACAGAACTGATAAAAATTAAGAATAAAGGTTTGGATAGATTATGATAAACGAGTTATTTTTTATGAATGGATATGCAGTGTATGTTTTATCTGCTTTTAGTTTTACCTTGTTAAGTTTTCTAGGTTTATATTTGGTAACTAAAATGCAATTTGTAAAAGAACAAAACAAATTTGCTGCTAAATTTGAAACATTGACTATTGAGCAAGCTAATTCTGCAAAATCACAAAGAATAAATAAAGAAATTTTAGCAAACGTAATAAATAATTAACTTTTAAACCATGTATGGTCGAAAAGTTAAATTAAGATTTTTGTTTATAACAATAATCTTAATTACATTAATTTTAACAACTTTTTTGATTTTAAAATCTTTAGAGGAAAACGTAGTATACTTTCAATCACCTTCAGAAATAAAATCACTTACAGAAATAGACAAAAGTAAAATAAGGGTTGGAGGAATGGTTAAAAAAAATTCTATTACCATTAATTCAAATGAAGTTAACTTTATAATTACAGACTTTAAAAATGAAATAAATGTTACTTACAAGGGAGCAGTACCAAATTTATTTGCAGAGGAAAAAGGTGTTGTTGCAGAAGGTTTTTTAAAAGATAGAAATTTTTTCTCTGCAACAAAAATTTTAGCTAAGCATGATGAAAATTATATGCCACCAGAAATAAAAGAAGCATTGGGAGAAAAATAAATTGATTTATAGTCTTGTTGGATATTATTCGTTAATAATAGGATTAATAATTGGATTATCATTATTTTATTTTTCTTATAAAAATTTCAATAATACGAACATATTTGATACCAAAATATTATCATTTACATTTTTACAATTTTTATTTGTTGTAATTAGTTTTTTGTGTTTAATTTTTTCTTTTGTTGTTTCAGATTTTAGTAATGAAACAGTCTTTAATAATTCTCACACTACAAAACCATTATTTTACAAAATAAGTGGAACCTGGGGGAATCATGAAGGTAGTTTATTATTATGGTTACTTGTTTTAACTTTATTTATTTTCTTATTTTTAGTAAGAACAAAAAATCAACCAGTTAAATACAAAATTTTAACTTTAGTTTTTCAACAAATAATAATAGTTGGTTTTTTTTTATTTTTAATCCTAACATCAAACCCATTTAATTATATTTTTCCAATACCTACAGAAGGTCTTGGTTTAAATCCAATTTTACAAGATCCAGCTTTGGCAATTCATCCACCTATTTTATATTTAGGCTATGTAGGTTCTTCAATTATTTTTTCCTCTGTCCTTGCTGCAACGAGTTTAAAAATTATTTCTACTAATTGGGCAGTTCATATAAAAAAGTGGATTTTGATTTCTTGGATATTTTTGACTTTAGGAATACTTCTGGGATCAATTTGGGCTTATTATGAATTAGGTTGGGGTGGTTTTTGGTTTTGGGATCCAGTAGAGAATGTTTCTTTAATGCCATGGCTTGCATTAACCACCCTTTTACATTGTATTTTAGTATTAGAGAAAAAATCTATATTAACTTCATGGGTAATAATTCTTTCTATAGCAACATTTACATTAAGTATGTGTGGAACATTTTTAGTAAGATCGGGAATATTAAATTCAGTTCATACATTTGCAAATGATCCTGAAAGGGGTTTGTTTATTCTTGTTTTTTTATTCATTTTAATTTTTTTATCTATTTTAATTTTTTTCTTTTTTCATAAAGATGATGATAGAAAACTTTATAGTTTCTTTTGGTTGAGCAAAGAAACATCAATATTAATTAATAACTGGTTTATGATGTATTTTTTATCAGTTGTATTAATAGGTACCGTTTATCCAATTTTTTTAGATGTAATTACTTCTCAAAAAATATCTGTCGGGCCACCATTTTATCATAAATTAATAATTCCATTTTTAATTCCATTTTTATTTATGATGGCGATTGGTCCAAAATTAAAATGGATCAAATCTCGACTAGAGGACAAAATAAATTTAATTTCTTTTTTGATTATCTCAATTTTATTAGCATTTTTAGTAATAAAAAATTTTAATCAAAATATTTTAATAAATACAATTTTGATATCGAGTGCATTTTATTTGTTTTTTATAACTCTGAGAGATTTTTTTGTAAAAAAATATAAAAATATTTCTCAAAATATAGCTCATTTTGGATTTAGTTTATTAATATTAAGTATTTTGTTTAACAATTTTTTTGCAACTGAAATTATTACAAATCTTAAAGTTGGTGAAACTTTTGAAGATTCAAAAACTAAGATAGTTTTTGAAAGTGTTGATCAGAAAAAAGAACAAAATTATAACGCTATTATTGCAAATTTCTCAATAAGTAATTTAAATGGTGAAGAAGATAGACTTTCCCCAGAATTGAGAATTTACAATCAACCTGTTATTGCTACAAGTGAGGCTGATATTAAGACAACTCTGATGTCAGATAAATTTATTGTAATTAATCTGGTTCAAAATCAAGATTTTTTCAACGTAAGATATCAAGTTAAACCATTTATGTTATGGATCTGGTTATCAGTAATACTAATATCATTGGGGGGAATTGTTAGTTTTTTTCAAAAAAAATCATGAAAAATAAAATATTACCTTTTTCAGTTATCATTATTTTTGGGATTATATTCTTTATTTTTTACAAAGGTTTAGAAGACTCAAAAATTTATACTCCAGATGTTAATACAAAAAAAGAGATACCAGTGTTTAATACTAAAGAATTTTTTTTTGGAAAAAATGTGAAATCATCAAGTATCTTTGAGTTAGATAAAGTTTATTTATTAAATATTTGGTCATCTTGGTGTGCACCATGTCGACAAGAACATCCTCTTTTAATGAATTTAAATTTAGATAATAAATTAAATATTATTGGGATGAATTATAAAGATAATTTAAAAAATGCAGAAAATTTTTTAAAAGAACTAGGAAACCCTTATAAAGAAATCTTTATTGATTTAGATGGTACAATTGCAATTGAGTGGGGAGCATATGGGGTTCCTGAAACATTTTTAATATATAATAATGAAATTATTAAAAAATATATTGGACCTCTTAACCAAGAATTAATTGATGAAATTAATTTACTAATAAAATGAAATTTCTAAAATTTTTTTTAATTGTTATAATATTATTCCCTTTAAGTAGTATTAATGCTGAGGAGAACGATAAAAGAAATAAAATAACTAAAAATTTAAGATGTCTTATATGTCAAGGTCAATCTGTTTATGATTCAGACTCTGAATTTGCAACCAGTTTAAAAATTGTAGTTGATAAAAAGCTTAAAGAAGGTCTTTCTGAGGATCAAATATATGAATATTTTAAAATTAAATATGGAGAATGGATACTCTACGATCCAGGCTTAAATAAAAATACATATATTCTTTGGTTATTGCCGATATTGATATTTTTAATCGGAGGTGCAATAATCTATAAAAGCTTTATAGTTAAAAAATAGATTAATTTGTGATGAATTTAAAAAAATTTTTAATCAATCTGTTAATGATCACATTCGCATTTTCTTCGTTTGCAGAGGAAAAAGCTTTAAAAGATCAAAATACAGAATTCAGTGTTTACACAGGAATGTTTGATTTTAGCGATGATGGAAAAAAATCAACTTTAATTGGTTTTCAACATCAAAATGAAAATTTAAATAGAGATACCTTTTTAGGAAATCTTTCTCCTATAACTGGATTTTTAATTACAGCCGATAATGCAGGATATATTTATACAGGTGTTCAAGCTCAATATAAATTAGGAGCATTAAATTTAACTCCAAGCTTTACACCAGGAATATATCACGAGGGAGATGGTAAAGACTTGGGCCATTTAATTGAATTTAAAAGTGAGTTACAAATTTCACTTGATCTGTCAAAAACAAGTGAATTAGGTTTTTCCTACAATCATATATCTAATGCAAGTCTAGGAGATAAAAATCCTGGGGCAAATAGTTATATGTTAAATTTCTTCAAAAACTTTTAATAAAGATACATCATGAATATCAATGACTGTTATAATTTTGAAGATTTCAGAAAATTAGCAAAAAAGAAATTACCCGCTCCTATTTTCCATTATATCGATGGTGGAGCAGATGATGAAGTTACTTTAAATAGAAATACAGATGCTTTTAACGATTGTGATTTAGTTCCTAATATTCTTAATAGTGTTGGTGAACCAGATTTGTCTACCACTGTCTTTGGTAGAAAAATTAGTATGCCTCTATTTTTATCTCCTACGGCAATGCAAAGCTTATATGATCCTGATGGAGATAAAGCTTCTGCTAAAGCTGCAGAGAAGTTTGATACAATTTACAGCATGTCCACAATGGCATCTTTTTCAATTGAAGAGGTGGCAAATGTTTCCAGTGGTCCCAAACTATTTCAACTTTACATTCACAAAGACAAATCAATAACTGATGATTTAATTGAAAGATGCAGTAGAGCCAATTTTGATGGAATGTGTATTACTGTTGATACACTCGTTGCTGGAAATAGAGAAAGAGATCATAGAACTGGATTTACTACACCACCTAAATTTACTTTGGATAGTTTATTGAGTTTTGCAATGAGACCTGGATGGGTTTTTAAATACTTTACTAATAAAAAATTTGAATTAGCAAACATAAAAAACAAAACTGATAAAGGTACCAATATTGCAAAATCAGTTATGGATTATATTAATGAGCAATATGATCCAGCAATGAATTGGAAAGATGCAGAATATTGTATAAAAAAATGGAATAAGCCTATGGCATTAAAAGGTGTAATGTCAGTAGAAGATGCCAAAAAAGCAATAGATATTGGTTGTACAGCAATAATGATTTCAAATCATGGAGGAAGACAACTTGATGGATCAAGATCTCCATTTGATCAAGTTAAAGCAATTTCAGATGCAGTTGGCGATAAATTAGAAATTATTCTTGATGGTGGTGTAAGAAGAGGAACACATGTTCTTAAAGCTTTAGCCGCAGGAGCAACTGCATGTAGTTTTGGAAAAGCGTTTCTTTTTAGCTTAGGTGCTGGTGGACAAAAAGGTGTTGAAAGACTTTTAGAAAACATGCAAAAAGAAATTAGAAGAAATATGATTTTAATGGGCTGTAAGTCTGTTAAAGACCTTGATGCGTCAAAAATAATATATAGAGACTAAAAGATAAGAATTTTTACCATTTATTTGATAAATTTAATTTTCAAACTAAATAGACAAAAAACTAATTTTCGTTTAGTTTGGCGACTTTAAATTTAAATTTGTTATGGAACTTGCAAAATCATTAAATAGGCTTGGAACTGAAAGTGCTTTTTCTGTTTTAGCTGAAGCAAAAAAACTTGAAGCTCAAGGTAAACCTATGATCCATTTAGGTTTAGGTCAACCTGATTTCAAAACTCCAAAGCACGTTGTCGAAGCAGCGAAAAAAGCTTTAGATGATGGTCATCACGGATATGTGCTTTCAAACGGAATTTTAGAATGTAGACAGTCAGTTACTAGATGGATAAAGAAACGATATAGTGCAGACGTAAATCCTGAAAGAATTATTATTATGCCAGGTGGTAAACCAACAATGCATTATGCAATTCAGTGTTTTGGTGAGCCAGGAGCAGAGATAATTCATCCAACTCCAGCGTTCCCTATTTATGAATCAATGATTAATTATACTGGTTCTACTGCAGTACCTTACGATCTAACTGAAGATAAAGATTTAAAGTTTAGTGCAGATAAAATTTTATCCCTA
>CACKIQ010000010.1 GCA_902600245.1 uncultured Pelagibacteraceae bacterium
CTCTTCTATATCAGTATCAAAATTATAAAAATCACTTTTTTTTATTGCATATCTAAATTTAGCAGATCTAGACGGTGGATTTTCGATTACCTCTTCTTCTGAAGGAGTTATTGGTTTTTTTTGAATTAAATTAAATAATGTTTCTGCTTGTTTTACTACAGGACTATATCGTGAAATACTTTTATTTTTAGAAAGACTTTTAAAAAAGTATTTAACTATTTTATCTTCTAAAGAATGAAATGTAACCACTCCTAATACACCACCTTTTTTTAAAACTTTAGTAGCATTAATAAGTCCATAAATTAATTCACTTATTTCTTTATTAACAAATATTCTAAGTGCCTGAAACACCTTGGTTGCATTATGAACTTTAAAATTTTTTCTTTTTTTTGATTTATCAATAATTTTAACTAAACCTTTAGTATCAATTATAATTTTTGATCTTTCATTTATAATATTACGTGCAATGTATTTTGCTTCTTTTTCTTCTCCAAAAAATTTAAAAATTGTTTCTAATTCTTTCTCATCTAGCTTATTGATTGCATCTTCTGCTGAATAACTGTTTAATCCCAGTTGCATATTTAATTTACTTTCAGAATTGAATGATAATCCTTTCTGATGGTCTTTTATTTGATTATAAGAATAACCAAGATCAAAAATTACACCTCTTATGTTTTCATTTTTAAGCTTTAAATTTTTTAATTGACTGAATTTAATATTTTTAAAAATAAATCTATCTTCATAGTTTTGCTTTAACTTATTAGCAATTTTTTCACTCTCTTTATCTCTATCAAGAGCTATTACATTTGTATTTTCAAAATCTAGAATTTTTTTGGAATACCCACCTTGACCAAAAGTACAATCAATAAATGTGCCACCATGTTGAGGGGAAATAACGCTAATAATTTCTTTTAGCAGTACCGGATAATGCTTTTGCATTTTCGGAACTATGGTGGCGTCCATTTATTTCTTGGAAGACCATTAATTTTTTTGTCTTCTTAAGAATGCTGGTATCTCAAGATCATCTTCTTCCTCTTCGTTTGAGGACAACAAATCTTTGGCACTTGAATTCTCACTTTCTGAACTAAATAAATCTGGTGAGTCAGAATCAACTCCAAATTCTTTTAGATCATTAAACGCTTCTTCCTCACTATTATTCTCATGAATTTCTTGATCCTTTGTTTCCATAGCCTCTTGAGTAAAAGATTTTTCCATTTCATTAATTGAATTATCCTCAACTATACTTTCACTTTCCATGCGAGCATTTTGAACAACTTCTTCATTCATCATTTGATTATTTGAGCTTTCAGTTCGCTGTTCTTGGATAATCTCATTTTCAAGTTTTAAAGCATTAGCGCCATGTGTAATCGGGTTTGATGCTGTTGTATTTGAAAAATTGAAAGATTGAGATGATCCCATGTTAGAAAAATCAGAGTAACCTGGATTACGGTTTTGAATTCTGTGAACCATGTTAACGACAGATTTTGATTCAGGCTGCTGGCCATCTAAAGAGGTAGCAACAATTGAAACTCTCATTTTTCCATCAAGTTCTGTGTCAGTAATTGCACCAATAATTAATTCTGCCTCAGGATCAACTTCTGCTCTTACTTTATTTACAGCCTCATCAACTTCAAAAAGTTTAAGATCTTTACCACCTGTAATATTTACCAGTAATCCTTTTGCACCTTTTAAAGTGTAGTCATCAATTAATGGATTGCTAATCGCCATCTCCGCTGCTTTTAGAGCTCTACCTTCTCCTTCTGCCTCTCCAGTTCCCATCATAGCTTTACCCATTGCTGCCATTACAGTTTCAACATCAGCAAAATCTAAATTGATTAAACCAGGTCTTACCATTAAATCTGTTATACTTTGTACACCATGCATCAAAACATTGTTTGAAAGATTAAATGACTCTTCAAAAGTTGTTTGTTCATTTGCAATTTTAAACAAATTTTGATTTGGAATAACAATTATTGTATCAACATGTTTTCTTAACTCTTCCAAACCTTGTTGCGCTCTTCTCATTCTTGAGGGGCCTTCATATAAAAATGGAAGAGTCACAACACCCACAGTCAATATATTTAATTCTTTAGCAGCTCTTGCAATGACATGAGCAGCACCAGTGCCCGTACCACCACCCATACCAGCTGCAATAAAAACCATGTTTGCACCTTGAAGTGTATTTACAATTTCATTTAGAGATTCATCTGCGGCTGCTTGACCAATATCAAGCTTTGCACCAGCTCCTAAACCTTTTGTTAAATTTAATCCAATTTGAATTCTTGTTTTTGCTTTACTTAACTTTAAATCTTGTGCATCTGTGTTGACAGCAATAAATTCTACGCCCTGCATGTTATTTTCAATCATTTCGTTAATAGCATTTCCGCCTGCTCCACCAACTCCCAATACTAATAGTCGTGGCTGCAACTCTTTTATTTCTGGTGCTTTAAAGTTAATTGTCATCTTATTTCCCCTCTTGGTTGTTTAAATGTTTTTGCCATTTAAGACTCGCTCGATTTAAGTTTGCTTTTTTTATCGCAGATGCCTTAAATTTTTCAAACGCCGTTGGTTCCCATATTTGAAAGGTCTGACCTTGACCAACAAACAACATGTTATTTTTTATTTTTGCATGTTTTAATAATTTTGGTGAAAGTGAAATTCTGCCTTCACTATCGAACTGCAAATTTGTACTTTCTGCTAATATAGAAGTTGCAAAATAATCTCTTTTTTCCTCAAAAGGATTTAAAGAGTCTATTGCTGAAGAAATTTTTTCAATTCTATCTTGAGAACACGCTTCTATTGAAGAATTATTAAAAGAGGGATAACAGATAACTCCATTGTATCCTAAATTTGATAAATAAGATCTAAAACTAGCAGGCACAGATACTCTCCCCTTTTTGTCTAATTTGTTCTCGTAAGTAGATATAAACATTTATTTTAAAATTTATAAATTCCATAATTGGGAATACATGGGAATATATGGGCTTTTAAAAAGATAGTCAATTATTGTTTTAAGACCTTTTTTGGGGTGCTTTTTATTGTTTAGAAGTAAAGACTAAATTTATTTGATAGGCTCTTTAAATTAATATTAATGAAATAAATAAAAATTTGCTCGATATTCAGCTTATTTAAATAATTATATTTTATGCAAATTTATCTGTTTTTTTTTGTAGACCTCATTTTGAGGTGCCAGATAAACTATAAGCCGGGTTCTGTCATTTAAACTTATCATTTGTCTAGGCTTAAGATCACTCTTAAGCTCAAGCAACTAACCCTGATGACCAGCCAAGGACGGCTTTTAGTTTTTCAACAACGTCATCTCTACTTAGTCTTGCTCTCAGTGGGGTTTTCCAGCGTTCATTGTTACCAATAGAACCGGTGTGCTCTTACCACACCTTTTCACCCTTGCCATGTTATGGCGGTTTATTTTCTGTGGCACTGTCCCTGGGGTTTCCCCCGCCAGGTATTACCTGGCACTGTGTCCTTGTAGAGCCCGGACTTTCCTCTTTAATTGAAATTAAAGTGATAAGTCATTTATCTGGCAATCAGAATTTATTAATAAATAAAAAAATTTCAAGAAAATTAATTTTTTAACTTTTTTATGAGATTATTGCTTATTATTAAGCACTCCTGATCAATAATTCCATTTATTAATTTTTGTCGAAATCTTCTTTGAAAAGCTTTTGTAATTATTTTGATATACTTTCTTTGATTAAATTTTAAATTTTTAGAGTATCCAATTTTATACAAATTTTTAACAAACAATTTTTGTTCTTTAGTGGAGGTTTTTTGTACTCTATTTTTTAATAAAATTTTTTTATCAATATCATGCCAAAAAGCAATTTTTTTTTTATATAAGTATTGCCAAGGAAACTTTTCACCTGGATCTTTTTTTCGATCCGGAGATATATCTGAATGCCCTAATATATTTTCTGGTTTAATTTTATATTTTTTTATTAAATTCTTAATTAAATTAACAAGGGAATTTATTTGTTGAAAAGAAAAATTTTTATAATTAAAATTATGACCAGGGTTACTTATTTCAATACCTATTGAGTTTTTATTTAAAAATTTATATTTTTTCCAAGATGATAAACCTGCGTGCCAAGCAATATATAAATCAGGGACTATAAGAACTATTTTACCATCATTTTTTACAAGATAATGACTGCTTACTTTTGATTTTGAATCTGTTAGCCTTTTGGTTGCATGCCTTTCACTTTTCATACCTGTATAATGAAGAATTATAAATTTTATATCTCGGAATTTTCTTTTAATTGGGTCAAAATTAGGAGAATAATTTTTTATCGTTTTGAAGCTATATTTAGACATTAATTTTGGCTATATTATAGACAATTTATTGTCATTTTTTTTAAATAATTCCTATTTTACAATCAAAATATATATATTATACAAGGTATAATGTTTAGAAATTTTATAATAACTTTGATAGCATTTATCTTTCTTACTCAAAATGCAAATGCTGGTTCAAGTGGAGAATTGATTTTAAAGAAAAATCAACCAACTGAGGTAAAAGATTGCTTTGAAAAAATTAACAGAGCGACATTTGCTTTTAACCAAGCTTTGGATGGTATTATTTTTAAACCTGTAGCAACTGCTTATAGAGTTTTACCTTCACCAGTAAAAACTGGAGTAAGTAATTCATTAAATAACTTATCTAACGTAATAACTATACCTAATAATATCCTTCAAGGAGAATTTAAAAAGGCTGGTGTTAATTCAGGAAGATTTATTATTAACACAACAATTGGAATTTTAGGTTTTATCGATGTAGCTGAACATTTAGGCTTCCCCGAATATGAAAAAGAGGATTATGGACAATCACTTGCTACTATGGGTGTTGGACCAGGATGCTATATTGTACTACCTGTTTTAGGACCAAGTACGGTTAGAGATGCAAGTGCATCTATAGCAAATTTTATAGGAGGAGATGCCTGGTATAACGTAACTGCTGGAAATGATACAAGGTATTTTAGCGACTTTGATTATTACGCATCAAAAGCAACTGCAGGAGTAGATTTTAGAGCTAAAAATTTTGATGCTATAGAAAATTTAAAAACAAATTCAATTGATTTTTATGCATCAGTTAAAAGTCTATATCTTCAAGACAGACAGCAGAAAATATTAAATGTAAATAAGATTATTGAAACCCAAAATGATAGTGATTGGGAAGAGATAGATAATCAATAAATTATAAATAGTTAATGAGTATTAAAAAAATATTTTTTATATTTTTTCTATCTTTTTTAGCTTTTAATAATTCTTATTCTATTGAACCTGATGTGTTTGTCCAATCTACTGTAAATCGAGCATCAGCTATACTATCAAAGAACATATCTAAAGAAGAGAAAATAAATGAATTGAAATTAATTGCAAAAGAAACTGTAGACATAAAAGGTGTGGGATTTTATTCTTTAGGTGCTGCTAGAAAAAATTTAAATGAAGAGCAAAAAAAAAAATATATTGAGCTTTTTGAAAATTATTTTTTGAAGAGTTTTTCAAGTAGATTATCTGAATATACAAATCCAGAAATTGATGTAAAAAATAAAGAAGTATTAAATAAAAATTATACTATTGTTAATAGTATACTTATCGGTACTTCTGAAAGGCCAGAGGTAAAAATTGATTGGAGAATTTACACAAAAAATCCTAACAACCCTCTAATAAGAGATCTTATAATAGAAGGTTTGAGTTTAGCCAGAACGCAGAAAGAAGAGTTTACATCAATTTTAAATACTAATGATGGAGATATAAATTCTTTATTTAAAGTTTTAGATGAATTTTCTAAAAATTAATTTTTTTTCTTAATCCAAAACAAAAATATAAAAAATAGTAAATTATAAAAACAAAAGAAAATAAGATAGAAAATATACTTATATAATTTGAGATTATTTGGGTTTTATTCTGTTTAAAATCAATTTTTTCATAATTTAAAAAATCTATCATATTTTCATATTCATCTTTTTCAAAAATATCTCCAGGCAAACAATTATTTTCATCTGGAAATAAAAAACAATGCGGTTTAAAAAAAGTTAATTCTTTTTTGTTTTTGTTTATATCTGAATAATATAAAATACTACCATCTGCTAAAATTCTTTTTGAATAAAATTTAATATTTTTTTTATTTAAATTCTCAAGATTATAACCAAATAAGGATTGATAACACATCAATGGAGAATATGAAAAATAGAAAGCATCATTTCTTGTACTAATTTTTTTTATAGTTCCATCCTTGTTAAGCAAAACCGAAGGACCATTTATTTTGGCTGTAATCAGACCTTCCTCAAATTTTTTATTAAAATTAAAAGTATCCTCAATATTGTAACTTGCAGACTGAAGATAATTATTATTGTCTTTAATACTATTTTGAACCAATAATATTATAATAAAACAGACAGAGATATAATTTTTATATTTTTGATTGATTTTAATATTTTCAACTAAGAGACCTGTCAAAAAAATAATTGGAACTATATAAATTGCCATCCATCTAAACTGGACCCATGTACTTTTTATTATTGGTATTTGTGAGGTAAAATTGTATTGATTTAAAAAATTTAGGTTAAAATATAAAGGTATAAAAAAAATTACAGCTAAAATTAAAAAAAAATTGAAGTTTTTAACATTTATTTTAAAATACTTTTTATTAAGTAATATAATTAAGCATAAAGATATTATTGGCACTATACTTAAAGAATATTCCATTTCATGCTTACCAAAAGGTATCATTGAATTCAAACTGTCGTTAAAATATTTTTGGTCAGTCTCTAGAAAGAATGAGTAAAAAAAAATTTTTAATAAAACCAAAAAAAGAGTTAAATTCAGTTGGAGGATATTCTCTTGGAAATTTTGATAATAAAAATAAACTAGAAACTATTTTAGATAAAGATAATAAAAATCCTAATAAAAAAGAAATTGAAAAATTAAAAAATATTTTTAAACTATTTTGAAAATGTGCATAAAATAAAATTACAAAAAAAATACTGGTAAATATTATTAAAATTATTGGACCTGAGCCTGAATGAAAAAAATTTGCAAGAACAATAGAAGAAAGTAATAAATACAAAATATTTGACTTAAAAAGTTTCATTTCATAACTTTGAATAAGAAAATAACAATAAAAAGGAATAAAAATATAACTTAAATAAGCTAAGTGTCCAATTATAGATCTATATACAAAAAAACCATTAAATAAAAATAAACATGCACACAACAATGAAGGATATCTACTTAATCCAAATTTTCTAACTAAAAGAAACATTCCCAAATAACTAAACAAAGACAAGATGAAAAAAATTAATTTTATTGATAAAATTGGATCAAATAAAAGAAAAATTATTTGATAAATTGAAAAATATGTTGATTGTGGGTCAGCATAAAATGGTATCCCACAACAAAAACTTGGGGTAAACCAAGGTATAGAAATAAAATTTTTTTGAAACCATATCTTACCAAACATTAAATTAGGGACAAATTGTTCAAAATCATGGCCTAAATATCCTTCATTATTAGGGAAAAACTTTTGGAACAAGATTTGATGAAAAATTAAAATTAAAACAGATAATAAAGCAAATAAAAGATTATTTTTAGTTTTATTTTCCATTAAATTGGTGGGCCCGCCAGGACTCGAACCTGGGACCAATACATTATGAGTGTACTGCTCTAACCAACTGAGCTACAGGCCCTTAATTTAAGTTAGTTACATCATTTTTACCTAGTTATCAATTAAAGATAATTAATTTGGTGGGCCGTGTTGGTTACGCTCCAACTACCCCTGCAATGTCAATGCAGTACTCTACTATTGAGCTAACGGCCCTTTACTAACTTTCAAGAAAACTTTTTAATTGTTTTGACCTACTTGGATGTTTTAACTTTCTAAGTGCTTTAGCTTCTATTTGTCTTATTCGCTCTCTTGTTACAGAAAATTGGAGTCCAACTTCTTCTAAAGTGTGATCAGTATTCATTCCTACTCCAAATCTCATTCTTAATACTCTTTCTTCTCTTGGGGTTAAAGTTGACAAAATTTTTGTAGTCGCCTCACCTAAATTTGATTTTATGGCTTGTTCTAATGGTGCTAAAGCTTTTGTATCTTCAATAAAATCTCCTAAACTGCTATCTTCTTCATCACCAACTGGTTTTTCAAGTGAAACAGGTTCTTTAGAAATTTTCAAAACCTTTCTTACTTTATCTAGGGGCATTCTAAGTTTTTTTGCTAATTCTTCCGGTGTAGCCTCTCTTCCAAATTCACTTAAAATCAATCTTTGGGTTCTTACTATTTTATTTATCGTTTCTATCATGTGAACAGGGATTCTAATTGTTCTTGCTTGATCTGCAATCGATCTTGTTATTGCTTGTCTAATCCACCATGTAGCATAAGTAGAAAATTTATATCCTCTTCTATACTCGAATTTATCTACAGCCTTCATAAGACCTATATTTCCTTCTTGAATTAAATCTAAAAATTGTAGACCTCTATTTGTATATTTTTTTGCAATTGATATAACTAATCTTAAATTTGCTTCAACCATCTCTTTTTTTGCTATTCTAGACTCTTTCTCACCTTTTTGGATCCTACTAACTAATTTTTTGAAATCTGTAACTGATATTCCTAGCTTATTACTTATCTCTATTAGTCTTTCTCTTATATTTTTAAATTCATCCTTATTTTTTGAAAAGAATTGCTTCCAGACGCTATTTGTATCTAAAAATTTTTTTAAATTTGGGTTAATTTCATTTCCAACATAAAATTTAATAAATTCATTTCTTGGAATTTTATGATCCATTGCAAGTCTTAAAAGATTTCCTTCAAGGGATATAATTTTTTTATTTTCAACGTAATGTTTTTGAACTAATTCCTCTAAAACAGATGGTGATAGTTGTAACGATTTTATATTTTCTAGAATATCATTTACAATTTTTTCATATCCTCTTTCTTTTGCATTTGAAAAATTTTCTGATTTTAAAACGTTTTGGAGTTTCTCTTTTTGGTATTTAATTAATTTACCATATTCTTTTGTAAGTGTATTTATTGTTTTCAAAACTTTTGGTTTAATTTCTGTTTCCATGGCTGCAAGAGTAGGATTAAAGTCCTCATCATCTTCGTCTGAAGTGCTTTCATCTTTATCTACTTCACCAGAATTTTTTTGTTTAGCGCTAGGTCCTGTTGACTCATCCTCCATGTAGTTTGTATCAATATCAATTATTTCTCTTACTAAAATTTCGTCATTTTGAAGTTTTTCATTCCACTCAAAAAATTGCTGAGCTGTTATAGGACTTTGAGAAAGTGCTATAAGCATTACGTCTTTACCTGCTTCTATTCTTTTAGCAATTGCTATTTCTCCCTCTCTTGAAAGAAGCTCTACTCCACCCATTTCTCTTAAATACATTCTGATAGGATCATCACTTTTCTCAATTGTCTTACCCTCATCTTTATTTGAATTTTCTTTTTTTCTTAAAACTTTAAAATCTGATTTTTTTTCTACTAAGGTAACGTTTTCATTTAGTATATGAATAAATGCTTGTGCTAGATTTTCATTTGATAAATTTCTTTTACCGAGGGATTTACTTAATTCTTCATATGTTATAAATCCTCTATGAGTCCCTCGACCCATTAATCTAGCAAATGATTTTGTAATAATTCTTTCCACTGTATATTGAGTTAGGAAGTCTTATATAATGTCAAAAATATAAAAATCCATTACTAATTTGCTTAATTTAGTTAAGATTTTGCTTTTTTTTCAGCTCTTTTAACTCATTAAATGTACTCTCACTCATATCTAATGAAAACTTCGATTCTAATTCCTGTATTCTAAACTCGAGATCATAATTCAATAAATCTCTAGAGATATCCTCTAATAATTCTATTATTTTTTGATCGTCATCAGATTGATTTTTCAAAATATATTTGATTGGAGCAAATTTGTTTATTTTTTCAACTAATTGAACATCTAACTTTAGATCTTGAATTGAAATTTGCGAGTCAGATTTTAATTTTTCAACAATCATTTCAAATATTTTTTTATTAAAATCAGTAAATAATTTAATATTTTCAATTAAATGAATATTAGCTTTCAACAAATCTAATTTATTTAATACTAAATATAATAAAGAAAGCTCTTTTAACTCAACACCAGTCAAAGACTGACTTTCTTTAAAATATTTTTTTGTACTTTCTAAAGATTTTGTTTTCTTTGAATAAAGTCTTTTATTATTTAGATTAGAATATGGTGTTAACTCGGCAATTTTTTCTAAAAAATATTCCAAAACATATTTTTTTATATAATCATCTTTTATTGTATTCGCAATTCCTCTAAGTTTTTTCTCAAAAATAGCCATAGATGAAGGATTATTTTTGGTTTGTTTTTTATAATGACTAAAAATAAATTTATGGATTGATAATTTGGTCTGCTTTGTAAAATTTAGAAAATTAGCCTTACCATTTTTATTAACATAGCTATCTGGGTCTTCTTTTTTTGGCAGAAATAAAAATGAAATTTGTTTTTCAGGCTTCAGTTCCTTAATTGAATTTTCAGCAGCTCTAACAGCAGCTTTATATCCACTTTCATCACCATCAAAACAAATTATTATATCATCAAAAAATTGATTTAAGGTTAAAATTTGCTTGTCAGTTAAAGATGTACCAAGATTTGCAACTGCATTATTAATTCCATTTTTGCTTAGACCTATAACATCCATATATCCTTCAACTAAATAAATGTGATCGACCTTATTAGAAAGTTTTCTTGCTAAATCCAAATTATATAAATTTGATCCTTTTTTAAAAAAATTTGTTTCAGGTGAGTTTATATATTTGGCTAAGTAATCTAAATTTTCAATTATTCTTCCACCTAAAGCTATTGGTTGGCCTGAAATATTATTGATTGGAAATATTAATCTACCTCTAAATCTTTCAACAAAAATTTTTTTGTTTTCATCTAAATAGAATAATCCTGTTTCAACTAAAGTCTGCTCACTATAGTCCTTTTTTAATTTTTCGAACAAACTTGGGTTTTTATCCACATATCCAATTTTGAATTTTTTTACTTCGTCTTTAGTTAGTGATCTATTTTTTAAATAATCTCTAGCAATTAAATAATCTTCATTTTTTAAAAGTTGATTATGGTAATATTGTACATAATCGCTAAAAATAGATTTGTACTCATTCCATTTTTTCTCTCTTACTTCATCTTGTTTCGAAAACATATATGGCTGCATCCCTGCTAATTGAGCCAAGTATTTAACTGCCTCTCCAAATTTTAAATTTTGAGTTTTCATCACAAAATCGTAGATATTGCCATGTTCAGAAGTTGCAAAACAATGATAAAATTCTTTCTCATCGTTAACAGTAAATGAAGGTGTTTTTTCATTTTTGAAAGGTGATAAGCCTATAAATTCTTTACCTCTTTTTTTTAAAGAAACAGTTTTTGATACTACTGTTGAAACTTTCAACCTGTTTTTAATTTCATTAAGATACTCTTTTGGGTATTTCATTATTTGTTCAACAATTCTTTAATCATTGATCCTGCTTTGGAAAAATCAATTTTGTCCGCATGATTTTTTTTGAGCTCACCCATGACTTTTCCCATATCTTTTAATGAATTCGCTCCAATTTTAGAAATAACTTCTGAACAAATTTTCTTAGTTTCCTCCTCGCTAAGCTGCTTTGGTAAAAAATTTGTTAATATATCATATTCATTTTGCTCAACCTCTAAAAGATCAGTTCTATTATTTGTTTTATAAATATCTATCGATTCGGCTCGCTGCTTAACCATTTTTTTTAAAAGTTTTTTAATATCCTCATCATCAGTTTCTTTTTTATTAGGACCTGCTCTGTTAACAATGTCCAAATCTTTAATGGAAGATAATATTAACCTATAGGTTGATATTTTATTTTTATCTTTAGATTTTAAAGCATTTTTATATTCATTTTCGATAGTCTGTTTTAATGACATAATTTTTTAATCTACTTTAAAGAAAAAATTCTTCAAAAGAAAAATTGTTTTTTTACAATTTTATATTACATCTCTGTTGCGATAATAAAGCAATTATTGTATTAACCTTTAACTCATGAGTTGTAATTGAAGAAAAAATCAAAAAAAACTAACTCAAAAATAAAATCTCAAATCAATACAGGCGTTTTAGTTCTCGAAAATAAAGAGATATTTAAAGGAATTGGAATTGGATACCAGGGAGAAGCTACGGGTGAAGTTTGCTTTAATACTTCCTTAACAGGATATCAGGAAATCATTTCTGATCCTTCATATGCGGGCCAAATTATCAACTTTACTTTTCCTCATATAGGAAATGTTGGGACCAATAAAGAAGATCATGAGTCTGATAAAATATGGGCAAAAGGAGTAATAATTAACTCAGAAATAACTTCACCCTCGAATTACAGATCTTTTTTACATTTAGATACTTGGTTAAAGAAAAATAAAATTGTTGGAATAACCGGCTTAGACACAAGAAGCCTTACAAACTTTATAAGAGATAAAGGCGCACCCAAGGGAACAATATCTTATTCAAAAAATGGAAAATTTAATATTAGTAAACTCACAAATACTACAATTAAATGGAGTGGATTAAAAAATTTAGATCTTGCACAAGTAGTTTCGACTAAGAAAAATTATACTTGGAGAGGTCTTCAAACCTGGAAAAAGGAGGCAGGATATAAAAAAAATAATAAAAATTTATTCCATGTAGTTGCAATAGATTATGGAATTAAAAAAAATATCCTAAGATATTTCTCTGATTTCAACTGCAAAGTTACAGTTGTTTCGTGTAGAACAAGTGCACGAAAAATACTAAAATTGAAACCAAATGGAATTTTTTTATCCAATGGACCAGGAGATCCAGCGGCAACAGGGAAATATGCAATTGAAATAATTAATGAATTAATAAAAAGAAATTTGCCTATATTTGGAATCTGTTTAGGTCATCAAATTTTAGCACTGGCTTTAGGTGGCAAAACAATTAAAATGAAATTAGGGCATAGAGGAGCTAATCATCCAGTTAAAAATTTAGTTCATGATAAAGTTGAAATCACTAGTCAAAATCATGGTTTTGTAGTGGTGGAAGAAACTCTACCAAAAAAAATTGAAGTAACTCATAAATCTCTTTTTGATAATACTATTGAAGGAATAAAGCTTAAAAATAAACCAATATTTTCAGTTCAATATCATCCAGAATCTAATCCTGGACCCCAAGATAGTGTTTATTTGTTTCAAGAATTTATTAACAACATGAAAAAAAATGCCAAAAAGAAAAGATATTAAAAAAATTTTAGTCGTGGGTGCTGGTCCAATAATTATAGGGCAAGCATGTGAATTTGATTATTCAGGTACACAAGCATGTAAAGCTCTGAAAGATGAAGGTTATAAAGTAGTTTTAATTAACTCAAATCCTGCAACCATTATGACAGATCCAGATGTTGCGGATAAAACTTACATTGAGCCAATTACTCTAAGTGTGCTAGAAAAAATCCTCAAAAAAGAAAAACCAGACGCAATTCTACCAACCATGGGTGGTCAAACTGCTCTTAATCTTGCAATGGAAGCTGAGAAAAAAGGAGTTTTAAAAAAATACAAAATAGAATTGATTGGAGCGAATTCAAAGGCAATTTCTAACGCTGAAGACAGAAAGAAATTTAGAAAAAATATGATTGATATTGGTTTAGACTTACCAAAATCTGAAATTGTTAATAACAACAACCAAGCATCAAAGGTATTAAAAAAAATTGGTTTACCTGCAATTATAAGACCTGCATTTACACTTGGTGGACTCGGTGGAGGAATAGCTAAAACTAAAAAAGATTACTTTAAGATTATTAATAATGGATTGCAAGAGTCTCCTGTAAGCCAAGTTCTTGTTGAGGAATGTTTGGAAGGTTGGAAAGAATTTGAAATGGAGGTGGTAAGAGATAAGAAAGATAACTGTATTATCATTTGCTCTATTGAAAATATAGATCCAATGGGAATTCATACTGGTGACTCAGTCACAATTGCGCCTGCTCTCACTCTAACAGATAAAGAGTACCAGGTAATGAGAAATGCATCTATTGCATGTTTAAGAAAAATTGGAGTTGAAACTGGGGGATCAAATGTTCAGTTTGCTATCAATCCTAAAAATGGACGAATGGTTGTCATTGAAATGAATCCGCGTGTATCCAGATCATCAGCACTTGCATCAAAAGCAACTGGATTTCCAATTGCTAAAGTAGCTGCAAAATTAGCAGTTGGTTATACTTTGGATGAATTAAAAAATGAAATAACTAAAGTTACACCTGCATCGTTTGAGCCAAGCATAGATTATGTTGTAACTAAAATTCCAAGATTTACTTTTGAAAAATTTTCAACCTCTCCTGCAACTTTAGGAACATCTATGAAATCTGTAGGTGAAGCAATGGCAATTGGAAGAAACTTTAAAGAGTCCCTACAAAAGGCTTTAGTGTCTCTAGAGACTGGTTTTTCTGGTTTAGACAGAATTTTTGATTTAAATAAAAAACAGATCGAGAAGAAACTTAAAGAAACTGTCCCAAATAAAATATTATTAGTAGCTGAAGCAATTAGAAAAAAAATAGATTTAAAGAAAATTTACAATTTATCTAAAATAGACCCCTGGTTTTTAGAACAAATTAAAGAAATAGTTGATTGTGAAATACAGATCAAAAACAAAGGGCTTCCTAAAGATTTTGCTGAATTTAATAGAATTAAATCAATTGGATTTTCAGATAAAAAACTTTCAGAATTAACCAAAACCTCTGAGAACATTGTTAGAAGAAAAAGATCAGCACTTAAAATACTTCCAGTTTATAAAAAAGTTGATACTTGTGCAGCAGAATTCAAATCTTTCACACCTTATATGTACTCAACATATCAAAGAAATTTTTCATTTAACTCCAAATGTGAAGCTGATCCATCTAATAAGAAAAAAATAATTATTCTTGGTGGAGGACCAAATAGAATTGGACAAGGAATTGAGTTTGATTATTGCTGTTGTCAGGCAAGTTTTTCATTAAAAGATGCAGGTTTTGAAACAATAATGGTAAACTGCAACCCTGAAACAGTATCGACAGATTATGACACGAGTGATCGATTATACTTTGAACCTTTAAAAGAAGAGTACGTATTTAATATAATTAAAAAAGAACAAGAAAAAGGAAATCTGATAGGTGTAATAGCTCAGTTTGGTGGCCAAACTCCAATTAAACTTGCTAAATTTTTACACGATAACAAACTCCCAATTTTAGGAACGCAATATACCTCTATTGATTTAGCAGAGGATAGAGACCGGTTTAGAAATTTATTAAATAAATTAAAACTCAAACAAGCAGAGAGTGGAATTGCAAAGACATTTAATCAGGCAATAAAAATTGCAGATAAAATAGGATTGCCATTAATGGTAAGACCTTCGTATGTTTTAGGTGGAAGAGCAATGGAAATTGTTCATGAAAAAAATCAACTTAAAAAATTAGTTGAAGAAGCATTTAAAGCTGCAGAGGAAAATCCAATTTTAATTGATAAATTTATCGATCATGCAATGGAAGTAGATGTGGATGCCATATCAGATGGAAAACAAGTTCATGTTGCGGGTATTATGCAGCATATCGAGGAGGCTGGAATTCATTCAGGAGATTCAGCATGTAGTCTTCCCCCTGTATCTATCAAACCATACCTTCTTAAAGAAATTGAAAATCAAACAAAAAAATTAGCAATAGCATTAAATGTTAAAGGTTTTATGAATATACAATTTGCAATAAAAAAAGATGAAATTTATGTGATTGAAGTTAATCCAAGAGCTAGTCGAACAGTTCCTTTTGTATCAAAAGCAAAAGGTTTGCCTCTTGCTAAAATTGCATCAAGAGTAATGGCTGGTGAAAAATTATCTAGGTTCAATTTAAAAGATAAATCCAAAGGTATGTATGCGGTTAAAGAGGCTGTATTCCCATTTAATAAATTTCCAAATAGTGACTTATTGTTAGGACCAGAAATGAAATCAACTGGTGAAGTTATGGGATTTGATAAAAATTTTGGAATGGCTTTTGCCAAAAGTCAAATAGCGGCAGCCAACTCATTACCAAAAGAAGGATTGGCTTTCATATCTCTTAAAGACTCGCATAAAGACGAAGGATTAGATTTAGCAAAAGATCTTTTAAAACTTAAATTTAAATTATGTGCAACTAAAGGAACTGCTGAATATATTCGAAAACATGGAATGAAATGTAAAATTATAAATAAAGTTAGTAGTGGAACTCCTCATATAGTCGATGTTTTAGACTCAAAAAAAATTGCGCTAGTAATAAACACTGGGGGTGGAAATAGTGAACACCGACTGAGTGATGCAATAGCTTTAAGAAGAGCAACATTAAAGAATAAAGTCCCTTACTGTACTAACATGTCCACTGCTCAAGCCTGTTTGGAGGCAATTAAATCTCTTAAGACAAAAAGATTAGAGGTTAATTCACTGCAAGATATTTAGTAAATTCTAAACATCAACTATCATTGTATCTTTAGATCCTCCACCTTGTGAACTATTTACAATTGTACTCCCTTTCCTTAATGCAACTCTTGTTAAACCACCAGATGTTACGTAAGTAGATTTTCCACTTAACACAAAAGGTCTTAAATCAACATGTCTTGGCTCTATATTACTTTCGGTAATCGTAGGAAGAGTTGATAAAATTTCTAAAGGCTGAGCTATAAATTCTCTTGGTTTACTTTTTATTTTTTGAATCATTTCATCTTTTTCTTTTTTTGAGGCTCTTGCACCAATTAAAATACCGTATCCTCCAGACGCATTAGCTGGTTTAACAACTAATTTTGAAATGTTTTCAATAACATAATCTCTATCTTTTTTCTCATGACACAAAAAAGTTTCAACTTGATTTATTTTAGGTTGCTCGCCTAGATAATAAACAATCATTTTATTTACATAAGAGTAAATAGCTTTGTCATCTGCTATACCTGTTCCAATTCCGTTTACTATTCCTACGTTTCCTTTTTTCCAACACTTAAAAAGTCCAGGAACTCCAATAAGTGATTCTTTGTAGAATACTTTAGGATCTAAAAAGTTGTCATCCAATCTTCTATATATACAATCTACTTTAAGTTTACCTTTAACAGTTTTCATGTATACAATATCATTTTCCACAAACAAATCTTTACCTTCAACGAGAGCTATTCCCATTTGTTCAGCTAAAAAAGAATGTTCAAAATAAGCTGAATTATAAATGCCAGGAGTAAGTACTACCATGTGAGGATTTTCAGTTCTTTTAGGTATGCATTCCTCCATACAGTGGTACAATTTATTTGCGTATTGATGTATTGAGGAAACTTTATATCTAGTAAATAACTCTGGAAAAACATCCCTCATAACCATCCGATTTTCAAGCATATAAGATACACCTGACGGAACTCTCAAATTATCTTCCAAAACCAAGTATTCACCATTTATATTTCTAATAAGATCAATTCCAGAAATGTTTGACCAAGCTTTATACTTTGGAGAAAATCCATCACATTCTTTTATATAATATGGCGAATTAAAAACTAATTCCTTAGGAACTACATTATCTTTAAAAATTTTTTTTTTATTGTAGGCATCATCGATAAATAAATTAAGTGCTTTTACTCTTTGTGCCAACCCTTTTGAAATTTTGTTCCATACAGATTTAGGAATTATTCTAGGAATTATATCTAATGGCCATTTTTTTTCTTCTGCTCTATTGTTGGCTGCATAGACTCTAAAATTAATTCCTCTTGCGCTAATTGTGCTTTGGCAATTTTTTTCAATTTCTTGTAATTTTTTTTTTCCATTCCTCTCTAAAATACCAGAAATAATTTTAGCATGTTTTCTTATTTTACTATCATCAGATATATAACCGTCATAAGAGGACTTTGAGTCGTAATTTTTCCAGAATTGAGTAACCATAATATTTAATATTTTAATAAATATACAAAATAGACAAATGCGAAGAATGAATGACAGTTATGCTAAAAATAGTTTGTAAAAATGTGTATTTTTAAATATCAATTACATCTATGACATATTGTATAGGTATTAAAACTAATGAAGGTCTTGTTTTTGCGTCAGACTCAAGAACAAATGCAGGTCTAGATAATGTAAATATATACTCAAAAATGATGACCCATGATGTTGGTGACAGAACTATTGTAATAGTAACTTCAGGAAATTTAGGGACTTCACAAGCAGTTTATAAATCAATTGAGAAAGATTTAAAAAGCTCAACTGGGATAATGAACTTAAACACATGCTCTGATTTTGAACAAATAGCTTCCTATATTGGTTCACTTAATATTGAGCACTCCTCACCTCAAGGAATTAATACAGATAATGTCTTACTTGGTTCAACATTTATAGTTGGAGGACAAATCAAAGGTCAGCAACACGAATTATATTTAATATATCCTCAAGGAAATTATATAAGACCTGCAGACAGCAAACCTTATCTTGTAATTGGAGAAGTAAAATATGGTAAGCCAATATTAGATAGGGTAATCAAACCAAACGTATCTATTGGGGATGCATCACGTTGCGCATTAATTTCGATGGACTCAACCTTAAAAAGTGATTTAACAGTAGGCCCACCAATAGATTTTGCTGTACATAAAAAAGATGCTGAAAGATTAGCTTCACTTGAATGTTTAAATCTTTCTGACGAAACTTATTCCCGAGTTTGTAACCAGTGGTCAGAGGGAATATTTAAAGTTTTCGACTCATTTCCCAGATTTGATTGGGAAAAATAAAATTATTTAACTTTCCAATCAGTCTGAAAAGTAACATAGTTTACTTGAATACATCGTCTTTCTTTAACTATTTTTTTCTTTTCCATTCCATGCCAAGTATTTGGTCCACTGGTAAACAGATAACCATAGTTATGTTTATAAGGAAGTGTCTTAACCTTCTCTAATTTTTCATTATAAAAATCTGTTCCTAAGTCCTCAGACTCATTTGTTTTATTGACAAAAATCAAACCTGACATAAGTTTTTCTTTTATATCGCAATGAGGTTTAAGCCAAAAACCTTCTCGATCACATATAACTTCAACTCTTACATAAGAATTTGATAAATCCTTATCTATCATTTTAGATATTGTTTCATATGTTTCTTTAGATTGAAGCTCGTTTATAAATTTTACTAAATTTGGAAATTGATTGGAATTTTCTTTGTTTATAAAACATCTAAATTTAATTGCTTGTCCACCTGATGCTATTCCTTCTCTAAATTCTGCAGCTCCACCATCTATTGCTCTTGTTCCATCATAATTAAGATTGTGTTTACTTACATCAGGAATATCTGCTTTCACTATTTCATCAATTGCTTCCTCTGATAAAGCATTGCTATATTCCCAATGATTAAAAGGAAAATTGTATTGTTTCGAATTATTTTTAATTGAATTTAAAAATGACATTAACTTTGAATTTTACTTTTTAATATTTTTGCAACTCTATTAGTTTCATCAAGTTTTTCATAGTTCCAATTTTCTATTTCTTCTCCCAGATTTCTTATAATATTTAATTCTCTAAATAAATTCCTAAAATTTTGGAATCTCTTATCATTTCTTTTCGGTAAAATATTTGCTACATAAATGGGTTTGCCGGTCAAAGCTGCTTCCGATATCATTGAGCTAGAGTCACAGGTAACCACAATATTTTCAGATAAACCAAGTGCTGATAAATAAGCTTTTTTATCAACATTCATTATAATAGTGTGATTTTCTCCAAAAAATTCTTTAGCATAGTGGATCGTATTCAATGGTGTTCTCATTGATGGAATTACCACAAGTTGAAAGTTATGTTTCTTTAACAATTTATAAAAAATTGAAAAAATATGTTTCATATTTTTTGTTGAGTAATCATAATATTTGGTAGGCCCACCCAAAATTAGAGACCAAATTTTTCTATCATCTTTTTTTATAAATGAATTTAAATAATTCTTATTTTCCTCAATTTCGTTTAATGTTAGATAATGTATTGCACCTTTTGTAGAAATTACATTAGAACCTTTTATCCCATCGTGTTCAGGAGCTATTACAAAATCAAAATGATTTAAATCTACTTTTGGATCTTGGATATGGATGTTAAATACTTTTTTATTTGAAATACTTTTTAAATGAATTGATGGAATTATGCTCTTTCTTCCACAAGATATAATTATATCAAAATCTAAATGGTCAATTTTTTTATAAACACTTTGTGAGACAGGAGTGAATTTTGGTGGCAAAAAATTCCAAAAATTATTTAGTTCAACCTTGTGGTGTGTAAATTTAATCTCTAGAGCTTTAGCCAATCCCTCAACTTGGCTTATCATTCCATGCATACCTTGAGTTAATAAAATACCTTTTAATTTAGTCATTAATCACTATATAGCTCTCATATGAGTCAAAATCCAACTAAACACACAAAAGTGTTAATAATTGGATCTGGTCCTGCCGGATACACAGCTGCAGTTTATGCTGCTCGAGCTATGTTAAATCCAATTCTAGTTCATGGATCTGAGCCAGGTGGTCAATTAACAACGACAACTGATGTTGAAAACTTTCCAGGATTTGCAGAAGTAATACAAGGTCCATGGTTGATGGATCAAATGAAAGAACAAGCTAAAGCTGTTGGTACAGAAATGATAGAGGATCACATTAGTAATGTTAATTTAAAAACTTCTCCGTTTGAGGCAACTGGAGATAGTGGTCAAAAATATACTGCTGATAGCATAATAATTTCTACAGGTGCTCAGGCAAGATGGTTAAATTTAGACTCAGAACAAGAGTTCAGAGGATTTGGCGTCTCTGCTTGTGCAACATGTGATGGTTTCTTTTTTAAAAATAAAGAGGTTGCTGTAGTTGGAGGTGGCAATGCAGCTGTTGAAGAGGCAATGTTTCTAACAAAATTTGCATCCAAAGTAAAATTAATACATAGAAGAGATAGTTTAAGGGCTGAAAAAATGCTTCAAAAAAAATTAATGGAAAATAAAAAAATTGAAATTATTTGGGACTCTGTAGTTGAAGATGTATTGGGTGACAAAGATCCTAAAAATGTTAAGGGAATTAAAATTAAAAATGTCAGAACAAATGAAACACAAGAATTAAAGCTTGATGGTGTATTTATTGCTATTGGTCATGATCCAGCAACCCAGCTATTTAAAAATCAACTAGAAATGGATAAGGAAGGATACTTAATCACAAAGGCAGACTCTACTGAAACTAATGTGCCTGGTGTTTTTGCAGCTGGAGATGTAAAAGACAAAATTTTTAGACAAGCAGTCACAGCTGCAGGTATGGGATGCATGGCAGCTCTTGAAGCAGAAAAACATCTATCTCACAGCTAAATGTCAAAAAAAGTATTGCTAACTGGAATAAGCGGTTGGATAGCAAAACATACAGCAATAGAATTATTAAATTCTGGTTACGAAGTCCTAGGAACAGTAAGGAATGAAACTTTAATTGGACAAACCAAAGATACTATTAGTAAATACGCATCTATAGATAAATTATCTTTTATTAAATTAGATCTTGTTAAAGATGATGGATGGAATGATGCGGCTAAAGGATGTAAATATATATTTCATATTGCATCTCCTTTTCCAATAAAAGTTTCAAATAATAGAGAAAGCTTATTACCTCCTGCAGTAGATGGTACTTTAAGGGTATTAAATGCAGGGATTAATGCTCGAGTAGATCAAATTGTTAAAACTTCTTCTATTGTTGCTATGTTTAGAAAACCTAACAGAACTAATCCTTATACATTTGGGGAACAAGATTGGACTGATGAAAATTGGGTAGAAGGGGTAAATGATTATTTTTTATCAAAGACGAAAGCTGAGAGAGTTGCGTGGGAATTGATGGAAAGCAAAGGATTAAAAAATAAATTAACAACAATTTGTCCTGGTGGAGTCTTCGGTGATGCTCTGGATAAAAAAGGAGGTACTTCAATTGAGTATGTTAGACAATTCATGGCTGGTAAATTCCCTAGAGCACCTAAATTTGCTGTTCTAATTTCTGATGTAAAAGATATTGCAAAAGCTCATGTTGCTTGTATTGGAAATGATAAAGTTGGAGGTAGAAGATTAATTGTTGGAAAAGAAGTAAAAAAATTAGTCGAATTATCCCAATTGATGGCTGAAGCAATGCCTGCTTATGCAAAAAAGCTTCCAAAAAAAGAGCTTCCAAATTTCATGGTTAAGTTGATAAGTTATTTAGACTCAAGTGCCAAAATGATGATACCTGATCTTGGAATTTTAATGCAAACCGACCCTTCTTATGCTGAAGAATTATTAGGGTTTAAATTTAAGGCTGCAAAAGATTGTATGGCGGAGAATGCAAAATCTGTTGTGAGATTAGGTTTGGTTTAATTATAATTTTAAAATTTCATCAGATTCAAACGTAATTTTTTGTAAATTTTGTTTTGCAATTTTGATCATTGCTTTTGCAACTATTTCTGAACTGATAGGTCTCATTTTTTTAAACGGTCCAAATAATAAAGGCGACAATAAACTAAAAGTCAAAATACCTATTTTTTCACCCACTCTGTTTTCTTTTCTTTTCCCCATTAAAAAAGAGGGTCTTAATATTCCTAATTTAGAGAAGTTTAATCTTTTTAATTCTTCTTCAACTAAACCTTTAAATTTCACATAATTCCCTGAACTATTTGGATTAGCATATATTGAAGAGATAAAAATAAATGACTTGACTGAATTAGCTTTTGCGATTTGTCCAATTTCTTTTGGGATATCTAGCTCTACTTTTTGGTACTCATTTTTATTAGGGGAATTTTGTTTTGTAGTACCAATACAAAAAAAACAATCATCCCCTGTAATTTCAGTTTGATGATTTCCTAAATTATTAAAATCAATATTTATAACCTCAACTTTTTCATTATTAATTGAAGTTTGTGAACGAACGAAAACCTTAACTTTAGTGTAGTAATTATCTTGAATTAATTGATTAACTAAATGGCCACCAATTAATCCAGTGGAACCAAATACTACAGCTGTTTTCATTAAGTTAAACTTTTACAAAAAGAGGAAATTTTTTCTAAAGCTTTTTTTAGATTTTCCATTGAAGTCGCATATGAAATTCTAAAAAATCCTTCTAAACCAAATGCAGAACCCTGAACAACAGCAATACCACTATTCTCTAAAAGAGATTGAACAAAATCAGTGTCTGATTTAATTTCTTTTCCACTAGGATCTTTTTTTCCCATTAATTCTTTACAACTAGGAAAAACATAAAACGCTCCGTCAGGATTTAAACAGTTAATGCCATCAATATCATTTAATGCTTTTACTACAAAATCTCTTCTTTTTTGAAAAGAGTCAGCTCTTTTTTTTATAAAATCTTGTGTCCCGCTTAGTGCCTCAACTGATGCTGCTTGACTAATTGATGAAGGATTAGTTGTTGATTGTGATTGAATTTTAGCAATAGCTTTAACAATATCTTTTGGACCAGCTGCATACCCTATCCTCCAACCTGTCATTGAGTACGCTTTACTTACTCCATTCATTGTAAGAACCCTGTCTTTTAAACTTTCTATTTGAGCAATGGTAAAAAATTTGAACCCTTCGTAGGTGACATGTTCATAAATATCATCACTTAAGATATAAATATGCTTGTGCTTTTCTAAAACAGCAGCAATTGCTTTGATATTATTTTCAGAATAACAAGCTCCAGTTGGATTAGATGGAGAATTTAATATTATCCATTTTGTTTTTGGAGTGATAAATTTTTCTAAATCCGATGGATTTATTTTAAAGCCTTGTTTTTCATCACATTCCATTACAACCGGTTTTCCACCAGCCAATAAAACTATATCTGGATAAGACACCCAATAAGGAGCTGGAATTATTACCTCATCTCCATCATTTAGTGTTGCCATCATAGCATTATAGATAACGTGCTTTCCTCCTGCACCAACTGTAATTTGATCAGTTGTATAAACTAAATTATTTTCTTTTTTAAATTTTTCTACGATTGCTTTTTTCAATGCTGGAGTTCCATCTACTGCTGTGTATTTGGTATCACCATCATTAATAGCTTTTATAGCTGCTTGCTTAATATTTTCTGGAGTATCAAAATCTGGTTCTCCTGCACCAAGTCCAATAACATCTTTTCCAGCAGCTTTTAATTCTCTTGCTTTTTGAGTAACTGCAATAGTAGGTGATGGTTTAATCTTTTTTAAACTGTCTGATATTATGCTCATTGAAATATAAATAAATTCTACTACGTTGTTTAATATATGGAAAATACTTATCAAGATTTAATTACAGATATTCAGAGTAAAAATCCTAAAATAGGTGGAAAACTGGAAGGCGGAAAAAAATTCAAAATTAAATCTGATTTTAAACCTGCTGGTGATCAGCCTGAAGCAATAAAAAAATTGGTAAATGGTGCAAACAAAGATCAATTTAACCAAGTTTTACTTGGTGTAACAGGATCTGGAAAAACTTTTACCATGGCTAAAGTTATTGAAGCTACCAATAGACCTGCTTTGATTTTAGCTCCAAACAAAACTCTTGCTGCTCAACTTTATGGGGAAATGAAAACCTTTTTTCCCAACAATGCTGTTGAATATTTTGTTTCATACTATGATTATTATACTCCTGAGGCTTATGTGCCGAGATCAGATACATATATCGAGAAAGAAGCCTCTATTAATGAACAAATTGATAGAATGAGGCACTCAGCAACCAGATCTCTTTTAGAAAGAGATGATGTATTAATTGTTGCAAGCGTTTCTTGTATTTATGGTCTTGGGTCTGTCGAAGCATATAGCAAAATGACTTTAACGCTCCAGAAAAATTATGATTATAACAGAGAAGAAATAATTAAGTCTTTGGTTGCTCTTCAATACAAGCGTAACGATCAAAATTTTTATAGAGGAACATTTAGAGCAAGAGGAGAATACTTAGAAATTTTTCCATCACACCTAGAGGACAGAGCTTGGAGATTGTGTTTGTTTGGTGATAAGCTCGAACAGATAGAAGAGTTTGACCCCCTAACTGGTGATAAAGTAAGAGAATTAAGTTTAGTAAAAGTTTATGCTAATAGTCACTACATCACCCCAAAACCTACAATAGAGCAAGCAGTAATTAATATAAAAAAAGAATTAGAAGTAACTTTAAAAAAACACCGTTCTGAAAATAAATTACTGGAAGCACAAAGATTAGAAGAGAGAACTAAATTTGATCTTGAAATGATTGAAGCAACCGGGTCTTGTGCTGGTATTGAAAACTATTCAAGATTTTTGTCAGGAAGAAAACCAGGAGAACCCCCTCCTACTCTTTTTGAATACTTTCCTGATAATACTTTGATATTTGTAGATGAGTGTCACGTCACAGTGCCTCAACTGAATGGAATGTATAAAGGAGATAGGTCAAGAAAAAGTACTTTAGCAGAATATGGATTTAGACTTCCTTCCTGTATGGATAATAGACCATTGAAATTTGAAGAATGGGATTTAATGAGAACTCAGACTGTTTTTGTTTCAGCAACTCCAGGTCCATGGGAATTAGAACAAACAAAAGGTAATTTTATAGATCAGGTAATTAGACCAACAGGGTTAATTGATCCTCCTGTAGAAATAAGACCTGCAAAAAATCAAGTGGATGATTTAATGCATGAATGTAAGCGAGTTATAGAAAATAATCATAGAGTATTAGTAACAACACTAACTAAAAAAATGGCTGAAGATTTAACTGAATATCTTCACGAGAACGGTATAAAAGTAAGATACCTTCACTCAGATATTGACACGTTAGAAAGAATTGAAATTATGAGAGATTTAAGAATGGGCGTATTTGATGTTTTAGTTGGAATTAACCTATTAAGGGAAGGATTAGATATTCCAGAGTGTGCTTTAGTTGGAATTTTAGATGCTGATAAAGAAGGTTTCCTAAGATCTGAAACATCTTTAATTCAAACAATTGGAAGAGCAGCACGAAACGTTGACGGTAAAGTCATTTTGTATGCCGACAAAGAGACAAAAAGTATAAAAAAAGCAATTGCAGAAACTGAAAGAAGAAGAAAAATTCAATTAGCTTACAACAAGAAACACAAAATAGATGCAAAGTCGGTAAAAAAAGAAATTAGTGATATTTTAGAGAGTGTTTATGAAAAGGACTATGTCAAAATTAGTGAGGGTTCAAATATTGGTGGCAATCTAAAAAAACATCTTAAAGGTTTAGATAAAAAAATGAAAGAGGCAGCATCAAACTTAGAATTTGAGGAAGCAGCTAAAATACGAGATGAAATAAGAAAATTAGAAAGCACCGAATTAGAAATTACATTAAATCCAAAAATAAGACAGTATGATGTAAAGAATAAGCTTTATCCAAAAGGTAGATCAACTATGGGTATGCCAGGCACTAAAGTCACAAAAAAAAGAGATAAGAAATGGAAGCACGGAAAATAATTATTACAGGTGGAGCAACAAGAATTGGTGCTGCGATTGCAAAAAAATTATCTGGCCCTAATAAAGAAATTCTCATTCATTTTAATAAGTCAAAATTAAAAGCTGAGAAGTTAAAAAAAGAATTATCAAATGATGGTACTAAAGTTTACTTAGTTAAAGGTGATTTGAGTGAAGAAAATGATATTAATAAAATTGTAAAATATGCAAAATCTAAACTTAAATATTTTGATTGTTTAATTAATAATGCATCTTTATTTGAAAATGATAAATTAGAAAACTTTACAACAGATAGTTGGGGTAAACATTTAAGAACAAATTTAAGAACACCTGCATTATTATCAAAGGAATTTGCGAAAAATATTAAAGGAAAAAATAACAATATAATTAATATTATTGATCAAAGAGTATTTAAACTAACTCCATATTTTTTTTCTTACACAATAAGTAAAACTGGACTTTATACTTTAACTAAAACTAGTGCTATGAGTTTTGCTCCAAAGATTAGAGTAAACGGTATAGCACCTGGACCAACTATTAAAAATCAAAGACAATCTGAAAAACATTTTAAAAAACAATACTTAGCAACCCCTTTAAAAAGACAAGTTGATGTAGAACAAATATGTAATGCCGTTGACTTTTTTATAAAAAATATATCTATTACAGGACAAGTTTTAGCAATTGATAGTGGGCAGAATTTAAACTGGCAAACTCCAGATGTAATGAGCAAAGAATGAAAAAAAATAATTTGAAAATTGTAAAAATAGACAAGACAAAAAGCCTATTTAATTATGAGAAAAAAATACTAATTAATGAGTTAATTTTAGATTTAAAACTTGGTTATTACGATTCTGAAAAAGAAAAATCGCAAAAAGTAAAATTCAGTCTTGAAATAGACTATGAGGATAAAAAACCTTCTAGCGATAAAGATATAAAATCTATTGTAAATTATGGAACAATTGTAAAATTAATTACTAAACTTGTAAAAAAGAAACATTATAACTTTTTAGAGACCCTGGCAGAAGCTGTTTTTGATGAACTCTTTAAAGACAAAAGAATTGCTAAAATAATGTTAAAAATTGAAAAATTAGAAATCTTAAAACAGTGTTCATCTGTTGGTATTCAAATTACCAAAAAGAGAAGCCATGATAAGTTCTGAATTAGGTAAAGAAGTAATTAAAAAAGAGTTGCCTTTAGTACCTAAACTTCCTGGAGTTTACAGGATGCTTAATGAGAAGAATGAAATTCTTTATGTTGGTAAAGCCAAAAACTTACCAAACAGACTAAAAAGTTATGTTTCTGAAAAAAATCATATAATCAGAACTGAACGAATGTTATCTCAAACCAGAAAGTTAGAGATAACAACAACATCTAATGAGAGTGAGGCATTACTCTTAGAAGCAAATTTAATTAAAAAGCATAAGCCAAAATTTAATATTCTACTTCGTGATGATAAATCATTTCCATTTATATTTATTGGTAATAAAGATAAATGGCCTCAAATAAAAAGACATAGAGGAAAAAAAACTAAAGAGGGTTTTTATTTTGGACCTTTTGCTTCTGCTGGTTCGGCAAATTGGACAATTAAAATGATCCAAAAAATTTTTCATTTAAGAGTTTGCGATGATACAGTTTTTAAGAACAGAGAAAGACCATGTATTTTATATCAAATAAAAAGATGTTCAGGACCTTGCGTGGGTTACATTAAAAAAGAGGATTATAATCAAACTGTTGGGGACGCTATTGAATTTGTCTCAGGTAAGTCTAGGAAAATTCAAAAAAACCTTTCTAACCAAATGGAAAAAGCGAGCGAGGATCTTGATTTTGAAAAGGCTGTTATTTTAAGAGATAGGATTAAAGCTTTAAATATAATTCAGTCCTCTCAGAGAATTAATGAAGCAAACTTAGTGGAAGCTGATGTGATTGCTGGGTACAAAGAGTCTGGCAAAACCTGTATTCAAGTGTTTTTTTATAGATCAAAACAAAATTGGGGTAATCAAGCTTTTTTTCCAAAACATGATCCAGATGAAAAATTTAGTGAAATACTTAATTCATTTGTTTCTCAATTTTATGAAAATAAGAGTGTTCCATCATCAGTTATTCTCTCAGAAGAAATAAAAGAAAAAACTTTAATTGAAAAAACACTCACTCAAAAAGAAGGGAAACAAATTAATATTTCAGTTGCAAAAAAAGGCTCAAAACTAAAAGTTATTAATCAAGCAATTAAAAATGCAAAAGACAGTTTAAATAGAAAACTTTATGAAAGTCAAAATAACAAAGAATTATTCGATGCAGTAGCTCAAAAATTTAATTTAGAAAACAATATAAATTTAATTGAAGTTTATGATAACAGTCATATTCAAGGCACAAATAGTGTTGGAGCTTTAATTGCATACGGTGATGAAGGGTTTATCAAAAAAAGGTATAGAAAATTTAATATTAATCATAAGAAAAATGAACAAGACGATTATGGAATGATGAAAGAGGTATTAAATAGACGGTTTAAAAGAGCAGTCCAAGAAAAAGATAATTATCTTACTTTTCCTGATTTGGTGCTAGTTGATGGAGGAAAGGGTCAATATTCGGTTGCTAGAGAAAGTCTAAATGAATTAGGTCTTCATGATATTCCAATTATTGCAATAGCAAAGGGTAAATTCAGAAACAGTGGCAATGAAACTTTTTTTCATAATGGCAAAGAATACAAATTTAGCAGAAATGACCCTACCCTATTTTTTCTTCAAAGAATCAGGGATGAGTCTCATAGATTTGCTATTAGTGCGCACAGGGCGAAAAGGAAAAAAGGAATAAGTAAGTCTTTGTTAGACCAAATAGAGGGTATCGGTGCTATAAGAAAAAGAGCTTTATTGAACCATTTTGGATCTGCAAGATCTGTCGAGTCTGCTAGTCTAGATGAGATAAAATCTGTAGAGGGTGTAGAGGAAAAAGTGGCAAAAAAGATATATAACTTTTTTCATGAGTAATTATGCTTAAAAAAATTCCAAATATATTGACTATAGGAAGAATTATAATTGTTCCTTTTTTTGTTCTAGCTTTTTATCTTCCAGGTTTTTATGGTGATCTAACTGCATTAATATTATTTATAGTCGCATCATTTACTGATTTTTTAGATGGTATGTTGGCCAGAATGTTTGGCGTCGAGTCTAAGTTGGGTGAGTTATTAGATCCTATAGCTGACAAAATTATTGTTGCAACAGCATTAATACTATTAGTTATGGATGGAACTATAAGGAATTACGAAGTAATCGCAGCTATTATAATACTGACAAGAGAAATTTTAATTTCTGGTTTAAGGGAATTTTTAGCAAAAGGGAAGATAAAACTCCCTGTTTCAAATCTTGCTAAACTTAAAACAGTATTACAAATGGTAGCTATAGCTCTTCTATTATCTGGAGATACAGGAAATAAAATTATCAACTTCCAAGATTATAACGCCCAAACTATTGGTATAATTTTTTTATGGTTATCAGCTGCCTTAACACTTTTTACAGCATATGAATATATGCGAAAAGGTATTGATCACGCAATGTCTGAAGATAATAAAGATTAAGCTGCTTTCTTTTTTCTTACTAATTTTTGATAACTCTCATTTAAATCAATAATAGTATCACACACTTTAAATTGATTTTCTGCAATACACGATACAGGAGTTACTTCTGCTGCAGTTCCTGTTAAAAAACATCCTTCAAAACTTGGTAATTCAGAAGGGCTTATTTTTCTTTCATGAACTTTTATATTTTTAGATTTTGCTATTCCAATTACGGTTCTTCTAGTAATACCATCCAAAAATGAGTCTGGTATTGGAGTATGAATTTCTCCATTTTTATCTTTAAAAAAAACATTTGCTCCAGTTGCCTCAGCAATATTTCCTTCGTGATCCAACATTAAAGAGTCTGTAAAACCTTGTTTTTCTGCCTCGTGTTTTGAAAGAGTGCAAATCATATATAAACCTGATGCTTTAGTATCCCATGGTATTGTATTAGGAGCTGGTCTTCTCCAATTAGATATATTTAATCTTATCCCTTCAACTTTAAGTTTAGGATCAAAATATGATCCCCACTCCCATGTTGCTATAGCAACATGAATTTTTGTATGTTGTGCAGAAATAGCCATCATCTCACTGCCTCTCCAGGCCACAGGTCTAACATAACCATTTTCAACTTTTTGTGTTGATACAATTTTGTTTGATGCAATATTTATTTCCTCCTCGGTATATGGTATTTCAAAACCCATTCTTTTTGCAGAATAAAAAAATCTCGAAGTGTGCTCTTCTAATTTAAATATTGAACCATCATAAACTCTTTCGCCTTCAAACACACAACTAGCATAGTGCATACCATGGCTTAAAACATGCAATTTAACATCAGCCCAATCAACTAATTCGTTGTTGTACCATATTTTTCCAGATCTCTTATCGTAAGGTATCATGTATGAAATTTTTTTAAATTATAAATGAAAAATAGCTTTGTATCTTTAATATGTCAATATAACTTACCTATTATGAAAGAACTTTTATATTTAAAAGATGATCAGCTTAAAGATCTAATTGAAAAACTATTTGTAAGCTACAGAGAAACTTTTTCCGATTCTAAAAAAATATTAGATAGATATTCAATTGGTTTAGCACACCATAAAGTAATTCATTTACTGTCAATGTATGAAGGAATCTCAATTTCAGAGCTACTTAAGAGATTAAAAGTCACAAAACAAAGCTTAAATCGTGTTCTTAAAGATTTAATTAAACATGAAATTATCATGTTTAAAAAAGATAATCATGACACTAGAGTGAAGCATGTTTTTCTTAATGATAAAGGTAAAAAAATTTTTAATGAAATTTTTAATATACAAAAAAAGAGAATTTATAATGCTTTATTAAATTCAAGTTCTGAAGAAGTTATAAATTTTGATAATGTACTAAGTAAAATAATTAATGGATAACTTTATTGCACATATACTAGTGATTGATGATGATGACGGAATTAGATCTCTTGTAAAAAAGTATTTAAATGAAAATAAATTCTTGGTCACTACTGCAGAAAATGCAGAAAGCGCATCAGATAAGATAAGAATAATAAAGTTTGATTTAATAGTTTTAGATATCATGATGCCAGGTAAAAGTGGGCTTGAATTTTTAAATGAAAATAAAAAAAAATTAGATACACCAGTTATACTTTTGACAGCTAAAGGTGAAGCAAATGAA
>CACKIQ010000011.1 GCA_902600245.1 uncultured Pelagibacteraceae bacterium
GAATCTAGTTCTAATTTGTACAGATCATCCTCTGACAATACTTTTTCAATAGTAGTGTCTCCACCACTTAAAACGTTTGCAAGCTCAGTTCCAACATACATTCCATGATCTAAAATTAACTTTTCGTTGTATAATTTCTCTAAAACCTTTATCATTTTATCTTTCAACGGCTTTCCAGAAAGCTTAAATTTACACTCTTCTGGAGGAACAAAATCAGTATTTTGATTAATTAAATTTTTTGCTTCCTCAAAAAGGCTATTTCTGTTCATTATTTTTTTATCTTCTGGTCTTAAATACTTTAATGGTTCAGCCTCGATTGGAGATGTGGCTGTTTTAGCATAACCAATAATATCAAAAACTTTTAGTGGGGCGTAATCTGGATCTGATTTTGCTTCCTCTGTTTGTGACCATCTCCACAACATTTCTTTACATCCTCCACCTGCAGGAACTAATCCAACAATAGTTTCAACTAACCCGATAACTAAATTTGTATGTGAGGCAACAAAATTACTTTGAACTAAAACCTCAAAGCCTCCTCCAAGTGTAAGTCCAGAAGGTGCTGATACAACTGGGTACTTAGAGTATTTTAAAGTTTTGCAAGTATCTTGAAAATATTTAATAAATTTTTCAATTGATTTAAAATCACCTTTATCAGCAAAATTCATAGTATAACTTAAATTCACACCTGCTGAAAATTGCATGCTTTCATTAATTACTATTAAAGGTTTGTCAGTTGCATTTTTCAGTGCATCCATCGAGTCATAATCTAATGCACAGGCTTTTGTTGTAAATTCAACAATATTAAAATCTTTAAATCTATGAATTTCAGCAGAATTATTTTTGTCTAGTTTAATTGCTGATGGCCTTATTTTTCCTAAAGTTTGAATATCTGTATAAAGTTGTCTTTCACCATAAAAATTTTCATCTTTTGTTTTTGATAAATTTTCTAAAAATTTATTATTTTCAAAGTTCTCTATTCTTGCAAAGAAATTCTTAACCCCTATAGATTTCAACATTTCAAAAGGACCCATTGCCCAATTAAAACCAAGTCTCATGGCTTCATCAATATCATTAAACTTATCGGTAATTCCTGGAACTAGTGAAGAGGCATATTTAATTATTTTTGAGATTACAATCCAAGCGTACTCACCAAACTTATCTTTTCGATTAATTAAATTATTAATATCAACAGTCTCAATTCCTAAATCTATTTTTTTTGTTGCTGAATAATCTCCTGTTTCTAAATTGATTGCTTCTAAAATTTTTTGATCTCCACTTTTGTTCATTCTATAAAAGCCACCTTTTCCTTTACGTCCTGTGTATCCAGTCTCAATTAATTTTTTTACTAATGGAATTTCTTTTGCAACAATTTGAAATTCATCTTTTTCAGAAAGTTCTTTGATAAAGCTTTTTAGTACATCGGCCATTAAATCAATTCCTATAAGATCATATAATCCAAAAACTCCTGTTTTTGGTATTCCCATTGGTCTGCCGAATACCGCATCGGCCTCCTCTATTGAAAGTTTCATTTTGAATGCTTCTGTCATCGCAACCTGCATCGCGTAAACACCAATTCTATTACCTAAAAACCCTGGAGTATCATTACAGATTATAGCTCCTTTACCAAGCTCAACTTCACAAAATTTCTTTAAAGAATTAATTTTATTTAAGTCATTATTTTCGTTTTTAACAATTTCTAACAATCCCATGTATCTGACGGGATTAAAAAAGTGAGTGATACAAAAATCTTTTTTTTCTTCGTCATTTAGTTTTTCTGATAGAACTTTAATTGGAATTGATGATGTATTTGATGAAACTATTGCACCTTTTTTTCTATTCTTAAATATCTTCTCATAAATATTATGTTTAATATCAATTCTTTCTACTACTGCCTCTACAACCCAATCTGCATCTTTTACTACATTAAAATTTTCTTCAATATTTCCAACATTAATATTGTTAATTTTGCTCTTATCTATTAGCAAAGGAGGTTTAGATTTATGTATTCTATCTCTAGCTTTTTCGCTGATTTCAGTAGTCAAATCTAAAAGAGTAACTGGAACACCGGCATTACATAAATGTGCTGCTATACCGCTTCCCATTGTACCAGATCCAATGACTACAACTTTTTTAATTTCCATAAAGAATTTTATATATGAATAATTTATTTGGGTAAATTATCTATTTATTCCTCTTAATCTTTCAGATCTTCTTCTTAATAACTCTGCACTAATTAATATCAAGGTAGATAAAAGAATTAAACAAGTTGCAACTGCAAGAATTGTAGGACTTAGTTGTTCTCTCAAACCAGTCCACATCTGTATTGGGATAGTTGTGTTTTCTAATCCTGCTAAGAATAGTACAACTACAACTTCATCAAAAGATGTAACAAATGCAAACAACCCTCCAGATATTACTCCAGGTAATATTAAAGGGAGTGTTATCTTCATAAATGTATTAACTGGGTTACTGCCTAAACTTGCAGCAGCTCTCGTAACACTATGATCAAAACCAGAAAGTGTAGCTGTTACTGTTATAACTACAAATGGTGTTCCAAGTATAATATGAGCTAATACTATTCCTGTATGGGTTGCTGCCAGGCCAGCCTTTGCCATAAAAAAGAAAATTGCAACACCTGAAATAATTAAAGGAACAATCATGGGTGATATTAAAGTTGCCATTATTAATCCCTTATAAGGCATGTGTCTGCTACTTAATCCTAAAGCAGCAAGTGTTCCTAAAATAATTGATCCAATAGTTGCAAATATTGCTATTATAAAACTATTTTTTGCAGCTAAACCCCAGGGGTTTTTTGTTCCATAGATCATATCTTTATACCATCTTAGAGAAAATGCATCTGGATCAAGATTTTTCATTCCTTCAGAAAATACTAAAAATTCTTCTGCATTAAATGACAAAGGAAAAATTACAAATAAAGGTGCAATCAAAAAGAAAAAAACAAAGGTACAAATTGTAAGATAAATATAATGCCAAATTCTATATCTAGTTTCTGTGTAACTTGGTAATGCCATAATTATCCTAATTTAATATTATCAACTCCAACTAATTTGTTATAAATCCAATAAATAACCAGAACTCCTGTCAAAAGCATTAATCCCATTGCTGATGCAAAGCTCCAATCAAGGGTTGTCTTCATATGAAATGCAATTTGATTACTTATTAAAGTTCCTGATGCTCCACCAACTAAAGCTGGGGTTATGTAGTATCCTATCGCTAAAATAAAAACTAATAAACATCCAGCTCCTATTCCTGGAATTGTTAATGGAAAGTAAACTTTCCAAAAGGCAACGAAAGGTGTTCCGCCTAATGATTTTCCTGCTCTCATTAAACTTGGTGATATTGTTTTCATGACACTGTATAAAGGTAGAACCATAAAAGGTAATAATATTTGTGTCATCGCAACGTAAGTTCCAACTTTATTATACATCATCTCCGGCCGGTTATCGTCTCCAACTAAACCAATCATTACAAAAAAATCATTTACCACCCCTTGTTGCTGCAACAAAATCATCCAACTTGCAGTTCTGACTAACAAAGATGTCCAGAATGGGAGTAATACACAAATCATCAATAAATTGCTGTACTTCATAGGAAGTGTTGCCAGTAAATGAGCTATTGGATAGCCCATAAAAAAGCTAAAAAGTGTAACAAAAAAAGCAATTTCTAATGTTCTAAGCCATAAAATTCTATGAATTCTTCTGTCTTCGTCTACTTGAGCTATACTGCCATCTGAAGCAACATACATATCCATTCCCTTCAAATACTTTGCCATTGTATATGGAGGGGCAGTTCTTTTAATCGCCAACCAAAACTCGACGTTTCTCCATCTCTTATGAATTTTGTTAATTTGTTCTTTAATACTTATGCTTTCATCAATTTTATTTCTTTTTATTTGTCTAAAAAGTCTTTTAGTGATTGTATTAAAACCATTTTTTTCTTTATTTAATCTTTGCCCTAATTTTCCATGCTCTTGCTTTTCAACAAGTAATTTATAATCTTCATAAAATCCTCTATATACTTCTTCGGGTGGTAATTCCTCAAGGTTTTCCCATTTTTCCATTGCTTTAAAAGTTTTTGGAAGCATGTTGGTTACCATTCTGTCATCAACACTCCTCATAAACATGTCACCAATTGGAAATATATAAGTGATGACAAGAAATAATAGTAATGGAGCTACAAGAAGAAATGCTTTTATTTTATTCTTCTTTTCTGCTTTTTTTAAACTAACTTCTAATGGAATTCCGTCAGTTGTTAATATTTGTTTTGTTTCAGAGCTCATAAAAAAATAGGGCGGTTATAAATAACCGCCCTAAATATATTATATAAATTCAGTGTTTAAAACTGAAATTATAGTCCTGCTTTCATAGCTTCCCACTTCTCACTGATTTCAGTATTGTTATCAGCCCAGAAGAAAGGGTCTACTAAGAAATAATTCTTAGTGTTTGCAGGAGCTGTTGGCATTTGTGGCATCATTTCTGTTTTGCCATCTTTGTACCAAGGCTCACCAGCAGTAATAACTTCAAGAGATGATTTTCTGTATGGTGCATAAGCAATATACTTAGCACTTCCAGCTAACATTTCTGTGTTAGTCATCATAGCAAGAGCTTTCTTAGCATCAGCTTCGTTTGGTCCACCTTTAACTAGTGCAAAGTATTCGTAATCAAGACCTTGACCATCCCATACTTGTACTAATGGTGCACCTTCACCAACTATTGCATTAAAAAATCTTCCATTCCAACCAGTAGCCATAACAACTTCACCACTCATTAAAAGTTCTGGCGGTTGAGCACCTGCTGACCAGAATACACATCCACCATTTGGATCTGTACATAATTTTTTAATTTTATTCATCGCTCTGTCGATTCCACCGTCTTCTAGAAGTTTTCTGTAAACTCTAGTTCCGCCGTCACCTAACTTAACACCATCTGCAGCTAAAGCGATTTCTAAATTAGTTAAAGCACTTTTATAGATTGCTCTTTTTCCAGGAAACTTTTTAGTATTAAAGAAATCTTTAATAGTCTTTGGAGTGCCTTTTAAATTATTTTTGTTATAAGCATAGTTCCAAGAATATAAAATGTTACCTACAGCACATTCACTCGGCATTGGCGCGAAGAAATCCTGACTTGCAGGAGTTCCATCTGGTGCTGCTGGGAAATCTTTGTCAAAATCAAATTTGACAAATATACCTTCATCACATCCATTAATAGTGTCGAATGCAAATACATCTATGATATCCCAAGTGATAGCACCTGCTTCTTTTTGTGCTTTGATCTCTGATAAACCACCAGAATAGTCAACCCAATTGATGTCTATTCCAAGTTTTTTAGCAGTAGGATCACCATACCCTAGCTTTTGAGACTCAGTATACGCTCCACCCCATGATGCTACAGTAACAGCAAAGGCTGAAGATGTTAGAGATACAACAAAAGAAAGAGCAAGTAATAATTTACTTATTTTTCTCATTATTCCTCCGTTTAAACGTTGATATAAATTAATTTATATAAATAAAAGTACAACAAATAGGGATGATTAAGTCAACAGCTGATTTTGTCGTTAGATACTTGTATTAAATATATATATTTTAAAATGAGATTATTTTGGGTCTAATGCTCTAGCATCAACACTATTCCATCCAATATTTATATCTTGACTAACTTTTAATTCTAAATTGGATGTACTGTTTGGTACCTTAAGAATGAACTCTGAGCTTCCTAAAAGATTTAATCTAACTCTTGTATGGTCACCGTGATAAATTACTTCTTCAATCTTTCCAGTAAACATATTATCCATCTTATCAGTCGGATTAATTAAAGCCCTTTCAGGTCTTAAAGAAACAGTTGTTTTCTCACCTTTAGACTTTACAGAAATTGGATTGGCTAGTATTTCTGAATTGGCTAATTTAACTTTGCATTTGTCTTTATCGATATCCACAACTTCTCCATTGAAAGTATTATTCTCACCAATAAACTCAGCAACAAAAGAATTTACTGGCTTCTCATAAAGTTCAGCTGGATTTGAGAGCTGTTGAACTTTTCCATCATTAAATACTGCGATTCGGTTTGACATAGTTAATGCCTCACTTTGATCATGAGTTACATATACAACTGTTACACCAATACTTTCATGAATATGTTTAATTTCATATTGCATACTTTCTCTTAAATTTTTATCTAATGCTCCTAAAGGTTCATCCATCAAAACAACTGCTGGATCAAATACCAAGGCTCTTGCAACTGCTACCCTTTGTTGTTGCCCACCTGATAGCTGAGCTGGCATTCTGGTTTCAAAACCGTTAAGTGAGACCATCGATAAAGCTTTATCAACTTTTTTATCTATTTCATCTTTTTCAACTTTTCTAACTCTTAATGGAAAAGCTAAGTTTTCATAAACTGTCATGTGTGGAAATAATGCATAATTTTGAAAAACCATACCAATGCCTCTCTTATGCGGAGGAATGTTAGAAATTATATTTCCATCTAATAGTATTTCACCGTGTGTTGGCGTTTCAAAGCCAGCTAACATCATCAAACAAGTTGTTTTACCTGAACCAGACGGACCAAGCATTGTTATGAATTCGCCTTCTGCAATATCTAATTGAAGATCTTTAACGACAAGAACTTTACCGTCGTAACTTTTATCTACTTTGTCGAATTTTACAAACTCTGGATTTTTAGACATAAAGATGAATATAAAACATTTGTGTAAATAGATTTCAATAGCTAATTAACTCTTAATATGAAGCTCTTTTGGAAAATTACAGAACAATTCTGATCCATTCTCTGTAACTCTTATTGCCTCAGATGCTTCAACACCCCAATCACCAAACTGCATCACTGCTATCATATGAAAACAAACGTTAGGCTCAAGTATTGTCATATCTCCCTTATAAATATTAAGTGTATGTTCACCCCAATCAGGAGGATAACCAATTCCTATCGAATAGCCTGTTCTAGATTTTTTTTCTATTCCATATTTATCTAATATTTTCCAAAAAGCTTGTGCAACATCATCTGCTGTATTCCCAGGTTTAATTTGACTTATGCCTGCATTTAAAGCCTCGATTGTTTTATTCATTGTATCAATCTTTAATTGATTAGGCTTTCCTAACAAAACTGTTCTCGCCATCGGAGCATGATATCTCTTATAAACACCAGATAATTCAATAATTGTAGCCTCACCTTCTACAAATTTGTCTTGTGTTGCTGTTAAATGTGAAGCTGAAGTACCTTTTCCTGTTGGAAGTAAAGTTGCAATACTTGAATATTCACCTCCAAATTCCTCTGTTCCATAAAATAAAGTTTTTTGAATTTCACCAACTGCATCGCACTGTCTGACACCTGGTTTAATAACCTCCATTGCAGTTTTCATTCCTTTTTCAGAAATTTTTGCAGCAGATTTCATAAAACCTATTTCAGCATTTGATTTTACTAACCTTGCCCAATTAACTAAACGATCGCTATCTTTGATTTTTGCATTAGGTAATCCTTGCTTTATTTTTTCATAACAAAATGCAGTGAAGTAATGCGCATCCATTTCTAATCCAATGCATAACTTATCCCATTTTCTTTCTTTTATAATCTCTACCAAATTATCATAAGGATGTTTTGGCCAAGTATGGATATAATTTTCGTCATAAACTAAAATATTCTCATCCTTTAAATAAGTTTTAATATATGCGCCACCTGCATCTTGAGCCCTAACAAAACATAGAGGCTCGTCTGCATCTATATGAACAATTGCGCATTGAGCATAATAAAAAGACCAAGCATCATAACCTGTTAAGTAATTCATGTTATTAGTGTCATGTGAGATTAAAAGATCGATGCCTTTTTCTTGCATCAGTTTTTTAACTTTTGTTAATCTTTGCTTATATTCTTCTTTTGTAAACAACATTAATTTTCATTAAATAATTTACCAAATCCTTCGACAGAATTATTTTTGTTTATTTTAACAAGCGTATCCCAAATTAAAGCCTGATTGCTAGATAAAACTGTAATATTCAATTTTTTCTCTAATTTATCAATAATTGGCAATACTGGTAAAGCAGTACAAGAAACAAAGAGAGCCTCTGCCCCATTTAAATCTATTTCGGATAGAACATTAAATAAATAATTCTGATCAACTTTTCCGATATCGTAATCGGCTTCTATATCAAAGTAAGAATTTGAAGTAACTTCAAATCCTTCGTTTTTAAAATATTCCAAAACTTCATCGTTTAGTTTTTTGCTATAAGGTGTAAATAGACTTATCTTACTTATATTTAACTTCTTTAAAGCTTTAATTGCAGCAGTACTTGGAGTTGTCACCTCTGCCATAGGTTTTGCAGCTTTTACTTTTTTTTCAATAGATTCATGACCTGCAGCTATTGTTCCAGAGGTACAGCCATAAACAACACAATCGATATCCTGATCAGGTAATATATCTTTTGTCACCTCAGTTACTTTGTCTGACATTTTGATCAAATTTTCTTTTGTTAGCGGGTTGTAGCATTCAATACGATTTACAAAAAAATCAACTTCTCTGTCTTTAATTACGTTTATGAAATCTCTTTCAATCATAAAATCGCTTGCAAGCGCAATAAGTCCAATTCTTGGATTTGATTTGGTGATGTATTTAGGATCTATTTTTGTTGAATTCATATTTTAAAAGGTGAATATATCAGAAGTTCTTTAATAATCATTAATATAAAAAAATAGGTATGAATATAAAAGATACTTTCGTAGCATCCTTGGTGCCTATTTTTTTAGGCTTTGGTTTTGTAATAGCTAAACCAGCATTTGAATCTTTTCCTCCTATTCTTTTAATGGGTATCAGATTTACATTTGCTGCATCATTATTAATTTGGTGGTTTCCAATTCCAAGAGGATATTTAAAAAGAATTTTTGCTGCATCATTAGTCGCTAATACATTGCAATATAGCATTACATATACTGGTTTAGATTTAATTGATGCATCTTCAGCAGTTCTTTTGGTTCAGATGGAAGTTCCATTTGGAGTCATTTTTGCTTACTTCATGCTTAAAGAAAAACCAACGATCAGAGCTTTGATTGGTATAGCTATAGCATTTGTTGGTGTTTATATTTTAACTGGATCTCCTAACCTGGATGGAAAATTTATTGGAATTGGACTTACGATTTTAGGATCTGCTGTATGGGCTCTTGGACAAGTTATGGTTAAACCTTTAAGTAAAGAAATAAATCCTTTAGCGTTAGTTGCTTGGTTAGCATTATTCTCTGGACCAATATTAGTAATGTCATCTGCGATAATTGATGGAAATACAATTAATTATCTAACAAATGCAAAATTTGATCATTGGATTATTGCTATTTATATTGGTTTCATCATGCAGCCAATTACATACGGTTGTTTCTATTATGTTTTAAAAAATAACCCACTTTATAAAGTTCTACCTATTGTAACTATGGGGATACCACCAACCGGTTTATTGGCAGCAATATTTCTTTTAGGTGAAAAACCAACTTCAGAATTATTTATAGGTGGTACAATAATCATAGTTGGTGTGATTTTAATTGTATTTACAAAAAACAAAAAGGAAGAGGAAATAAAATGAAAATTGGATTTATTGGTTTAGGTAATGTTGGAGGAAAACTTGCTGGAAGTTTATTAAGAAATAACTTTGATCTTACAGTAAGAGATATAGATGAAAATTTAACAAATCCTCTAAAAGACTTAGGTGCTAAGGTAGCAAAATCACCAAAAGAATTAGCAGAAAAAACTGATTTAATAATTACATCTCTTCCTTCCCCTGAAGTATCCGCTGAAGTGATGGAGGCTGATGACGGAATTATAAATGGACTGTCAGAGAATAAAATTTGGTTAGAAATGAGTACCACAGACGAAAATGAGGTAAAAAGAATTGGAAAAAAAGTAATAGAAAAAAAAGGTATACCTATGGATGGACCTGTTAGTGGTGGATGTCATAGAGCAGCAACAGGTAATATTTCTATATTCGTGGGTGGAGAAAGAAAAGCATTTGAAAAAATTTTACCCGTATTAACTGTTATGGGGAGAAAAATATTGCACACTGGTGAGCTTGGTACAGCAAGTGTATTAAAAGTAATTACAAATTATCTAGCATCTGCGCATTTAGTTGCATTAGGTGAGGCTTGGACTGTAGCAAAAAAATCTAATTTAGATTTAGCAAAAACTTATAAAGGGATTGCTATTTCCTCTGGTAATTCATTTGTGCATGAAACTGAAAGTCAGGTTATATTAAATGGATCTTATAATATAAACTTTACAATGGATTTGGTTTTAAAAGACACAAGTCTATTTGATAATCTTGCAAAAAAAATAAATGCTCCTTTAGAAATTTCTCCACAAATAGTTGAAATTTTCAAAGATGGTCAAAAAAAATATGGTTCTAGAGCTTGGTCATCAATGATTGTGAAAAGGATGGAGGATTTAAATAATATTAATTTTAGAGCTAATGGTTTTCCTGATGAGTTGGTTGATAGCGAACCTGAGGAAAAAGGATATGAAATTTAATTAATGTGTTAAGATAAAAAATGTTAAATAAAAGAAAATTTTATATAAATGGTCAGTGGGTTGATCCAATTAAAAAAAATGATTTCGACGTAATTAATCCGTGCAATGAAGATCCGTTTGCTGTTATTTCTTTAGGTTCAAAAGAGGATACAGATTTAGCTGTCAAATCAGCAAAAAATGCCTTTAATACTTGGAAAGAAACTAGCAAGAAAGAAAGGCTCAGTTTACTTGAAAAATTATCATCAGTTTATAAAAAAAGATTTAATGAAATGGCTGAGGCTATTTCTCTTGAAATGGGTGCACCAATGGATTGGGCAACAGATGTTCAAACAGCTTCAGGGAAAGATCATTTAGATGATTTTATTTTAAGATTAAAAAATTTTAAATTTGATGAACACTTTGATAATAAATCAAATAATCATATCTATTATGAGCCAATTGGAGTTTGTGGATTAATCACACCGTGGAATTGGCCAATTAATCAAATTGCTTTAAAAGTCATTCCTGCATTCGCAACTGGATGTACAATGATTTTAAAACCATCAGAAATTGCTCCTATTTCTGGAATGCTATTTGCAGAAATGATTGATGAAGTAGGTTTTCCAAAAGGTGTATTTAATTTGGTAAATGGAGACGGTGCAGGAGTGGGAACCCACATTTCAAGCCACCCTGATATTGATATGGTTTCTTTCACAGGTTCAACAAGAGCAGGAAGATTAATTTCAAAAAATGCTGCTGAAACAATTAAAAGAGTTTGTCTTGAATTAGGTGGAAAAGGTGGAAATATTGTTTTTGCTGATAGTTATAAAGATGCAGTAAGAGACGGTATTAGAAATGTAATGAGCAATTCTGGTCAATCTTGTGATGCACCAACAAGGATGCTTGTTGAAAAATCAATTTATGAAAGAGCTGTTAAAGAAGCTGTTGATGAAGCAAACAAAATTAAAGTAGATCAAGCTTCAAAAAAGGGAGATCATATAGGACCAGTAATTTCTAAAATTCAATATGATAAAATTATAAATCTTATTGAAAGTGGAATTTCTGAAGGCGCAACTCTTGCAGCGGGTGGACCTGAGTTACCAAACGGTTTGAACAAAGGGTACTTCATCAAACCAACTATATTTACAGATGTAACTAATGAAATGAGAATTGCTAAAGAAGAAATTTTTGGACCTGTATTATCTATAATTCCATTTGGGACTGAAGATGAGGCAGTCAATATTGTAAATGATACTTCTTATGGTCTTGGAAATTATTTGCAAACCGAAGACCGAGAAAAAGCACACAGAGTTGCTAAAAAATTAAGATCTGGATGTGTTTACATAAATGGAAATGGAGCAGATGTCGGAACTCCATTTGGTGGTTACAGACAATCAGGTAATGGGAGAGAAGGAGGTGTTTGGGGCCTTGAGGAATATCTTGAAGTAAAGAATGTTACTGGTTGGAGTTAACAGAATTTTTTAAATATCTTAGTCTCCCAATAATTTCATCTCGATCCATGTAATAACCTTGTAAATGTCTATGTCCTGAGTTTGGATCATATTCAGTTCTACCGTGTAATAATCGTCTATTATTAAAAGAAAAAATATCACCTGGTCCTAATCTAAATTTAATCTGGAATTGATCGTCATGGAGTAAATTTCCAAATCGGTGATGAGCTTTATAAACTTTATCCATCAAATCAGGATGACAGTCTAAAGCATCCATAGTTGCTACGCTAAACCGAATATCATGGTAATCATTATCTTTTGTTAGAGATATCGCGGGTGCGTAATAACTTCTAACAGACTCTTGTGTATAATCCATGTCTCTAAATTTTAAATGAACGTTTACTAACGTATCAAATATTTCTTTCTCATTTTTTCTCAAATAATCCGCTACTGCAAAGCCATCTACAACGGATGAGTCTCCTCCTGTTGCAGAATTTACTAAACAATGAAGAAATTGATAACCAGGTGGTGTTTCAAACCATGGTAAATCCATATGATTTCTTAAAGCATGGGCTGTATAAGCAGAATTATTTGGTTTAGGAATGTTAATTACTTCAAAAGGTGTTTTAAAAAAAGTTTCTCTAGTATGGCTAATTCTGTTTAAAATTTTAAAGCCAGAATTATTTTCTGTTGGAGCATTTTTTACTATAGCAATTCCAGTATGATGTAAGAGTTCTAACCATCTGACAAGTCCCTCATATGAACTCATAATTTCATCATGTTCAATCTCAATTGACTTCAGGTCATTTTGTAAAGAGTTATCCCAAAGTTGATATGGAGATTTATATTCTAAATTATTTTTTATAGTATAGCAGTTTTCTCTTAACCAATTTTGGTCATAATAACTTATATGGTCACCTTCACTCCATTCAATTTCAAGCTTGCCTTCATTATTTACTGCAAATTTTTTTGGATTAATTTTGTTTGATACTTTTAAAATATTAAACATTCTATGACGTGAGTCTTTGTCATGTGCAGTTGGACAATTGTCTCTTAGCCATAAATAATTAAATTTACTTTTTTTTCCATCGCTCCAGTCAACTTCTAAATTTGTAGAATTTTTAGTTATATTTTTTATTGTAAAATTTTGTTCCATTAATTTTTATAATTTGAATGTTCTCTCTCTAGTTTTCTTAATAAAGCAGCCCACTCCGTTTTTCCATCATAATTATAATCATCAGAGTCACTCATGTTTTCCCAAAAATATGCAGCTTTTTGTTTATCTATTTCATGTTTGTTTAACCCCATTGCAAGGTTTTTTACCTGAACTGAACATGCTTGCTCTAGATAATAAGCTCTGAAAAATGCTTCTGCAGCAGTTTTTCCTACTGTGTAATATCCATGATTTCTTGTAATCAAAATGTCATGTTTGCTAATTAGGTTTTCAAACCTGCTTCCAAATTCTTTATCCTCAACAAATTCATAATCAATATATCCAACAAGATGATTTAAATAAACTGCGGCTTGTGAAAGATACATCAAACCTTCTTTGGTACCTCCAACTGCCATCACATCATTAGCGTGTCCGTGAACATAAAAATTTACATCATTTCTTTTATTAAAAATCCATTGAGCAAGATTAATACATCCGTCATTTAACCAAGGTCCGTCTGAATCTAATTTTTTTCCGTTTTGATCAATTTTAACTAAAGATGAAGCGGTAATTTCTTCATAAAACATTCCATATGGATGAACGAAAGAACAATTCTTATCTTCAGCAGATCTTGCCCCGGCACATTGATTTGCAAGGTCTGTCATGCCGTACATATGCAAAATTCTATAGAGAGCAGACAACTCTAGTCGCACATCTTTATCTGTTTGCGCCATATGTAAAATTCTTATTTAAAAATTAAGTAAAAGCAAATAAATACAACCGTTATTTCTCAAAACAATTATAAGTTGTATAATATTTGTTTTACATATGATGATTGTAACTGTTAGAACATTACATCATGTCAAAAATTGAGATCAACAACGTATACAAAATTTTTGGAAACAACCCTTCTTCTGTGCTGCCAATGGTAAAAGATGGTGCAACAAAAGATGAAATTTTAGAGCAGACAGGTCATACCGTTGGATTAGATAATGTTTCACTTAAAATTGAAAAAGGAGAAACCTTTGTTTGTATGGGTTTATCAGGATCAGGGAAATCAACACTAATAAGACATCTAAATAGACTAATCGATCCAACTGATGGCGAAATTTTAGTTGAGGGCACGAATGTAATGTCACTTGATAAAGATAAGCTTATCGAATTTAGAAGACATAAAATGAGCATGGTATTTCAAAGATTTGGTTTATTCCCACATAAAACAGTGATTCAAAATGTTGGTTACGGATTAGAAATGCAAGGAAAAGGTGAAGATGAAAGAAATAAAATCTCAATGGAAAAAATCGATGCAGTTGGTCTAACTGGTTTTGAAAATCAATATCCTGCTCAATTATCAGGAGGAATGCAACAACGTGTGGGTTTAGCACGAGCATTAGCGACAGATACAGATATAATGTTAATGGATGAAGCTTTCAGCGCTCTAGATCCTCTTATTAGAAGTGATATGCAGAAACAATTAATTGATCTTCAAGCAGAATTAAAAAAAACAATTGTATTTATTACACATGATTTGGATGAATCATTAAGATTGGGAGACCATATTGGAATACTAAATTCTGGTAAATTGGTTCAAGTGGGAACTCCTGAGGAAATCATTATGAATCCTGCTGATGATTATGTAAAAGCTTTTGTTAAAGATGTAAATAGAGCAAAAGTTATTAAAGCAAAAATTATAATGAAAACAGCTGATCAAGCAAATGACATAGATAAATCAAACTTAATAAAAGTAAATGAAGAGGAATTTATTGAGGATTTTTTACCAAAAATTGTCTGTTCTGATTCAAATTGTGAAGTGGTTGATAAAAGTGGAAATGTGAAGGGATATATTTCAAACCAAGAATTACAATCTTCTTTAACAAGATCATAAAGTGTTATTAAAAACTTTTGAAGTCAAAAAAGAATGGGTTGATTATAACAATCATATGAACATGGCTTATTATGTGCTTGTTTTTGATCAAGCATGGGAAGTTGCTCTTGAAAAATTTAAAATGGGAGGAAACGCAGCAAAAGATTTACATAGAAGTACAATGGTTGTTGAAACAAATACTAAATATTTAAATGAGGTTAAAGAGGGGGAAATGGTTAATGTTAATCTGACTTATTTTGATCATGATAAAAAAAGATTACACTTAAAAATGGAAATGATTTCTCAAAAAACTAACAAACTTTCGGCTTCTATGGAATGGATATCTCTATATATAGATTTAAGCAAAAGGAAAGTCACTGAATTTGAAGAAGAAAAAGTAAAATTAATGAAAGATTTTATTGATGAAAATAAGTCAAAATTTTCAAACGAAGGTCTTCTGTTCTCTTCTAAATTAAAGAAATAATTAAATATTCTAGACAATTTTTTTTTGATATAGGTGCATAATGAGCGCTAATAATAATTCAAAAGGTATACTTCTAATAATTACTGCAATGACATTTTTTGCAATGCAGGACGCTTTAATTAAATTTATTTTTGAAAAAGCAGCTTTATATGAAATATTTTTTGGAAGATATTTTGTTGCAGCAATTTTGCTTTTTGGTTACATAAAATTCAGAAAACAAAAAGTCTCTCTTAAAACTCACTATCCTTTTTTAACAATATTAAGAGTGGTTTTACATTTTATTGCTTTTTCGGCGTTTTTTATCTCATTAACTTTTATGCCTTTAGCAACAGCAAATGCTCTATTTTTTTCCTCTCCTTTTTTCGTATCGATATTTGCAAAGTTTTTTTTAAAAGAAACTATTGGTATTAGAAGGTGGTCAGCAATTGTTTTTGGTTTTATTGGCGTTTTTATAGTCTTAAATCCAAATTTTTCAGACTTTGAATATCGAAGTCTTTTACCAGTTTTTTGTGCATTTTGTTATGCTGCCTCTATGACAATCACTAAATATACATCCGATAAAGATGATGTTAACACACAACTTTATTACTTTTATCTAATTGCAATATTGCTGTGCGTAATTTTGTATTTTTTTATGGGAAGTGGTCAGCTAAATAATCCAAACTTTGATCCAACAATACAATTCATCTTTAGAGAGTGGTTTTCAAATATTGAATATACATGGAAATTTATTTTATTTTTTGGTTTTGCTGCATCAATAGCTTTTGTTTGTATTTTTTCAGCATATATAGTTGCATCACCATCTGTTGTTTCTTTATTTGAGTACTCATTAATAATTATGTCTATGATACCTGGCTACTTTTTATTTAATGAGGTACCAACGACCAGAACATTTATTGGTGTTGCGTGCATTATAGCAGCTGGTATTTATATTTATATGAGAGAGAGAGTTAGAGATCAATATATTGCAACAGAAACACCGGTTAGAAGATGAACAATAACTTTATACCAACAATAAACATATCTTCGTTAATTGAAAATAATTTTGAAAATCAAAATGCATTTAAAACAATTAAAGAAATTGAAAAAGCTTGTATCAATGTAGGATTTTTTCAAATTACTGGTCATGGAATTAATCTGAAAGAAATAAAAAAAACATGTGAAGTTGCTAATAAATTTTTTAATTTACCAGACAGCAAAAAAAGAAGATTAGCGCCAAAAAAATGGAATAAAAAAAATAAAAATTTATACAGAGGATATTTTCCTAATGATGTTAATGGAAAAGAAGGTCTTGATATAGGTGATTTAAAAGTAACTAAAAAATATTCTTCAATTCTCAAAAATCAATACATAGAGTTTATTAATCTAAGCATATGTTTTAATAGAAGCTCAATTAAAATTCTAAACAATTATTTTGATAACATTTATAAATTGAGTGAAATATTGTTTAAAAGTTTAATAAAACTTTATAAAAAAAATCCTGAGATTTCTACTGTAGCTTTTTCAAGATTAAAAACTTTAAGCACATTAAGATTTAATTATTACCCAAATCAAACTAAACCAGTAGAAATATCAAAACAAGATGGGGTAGCGCTTGGATGTGAAACACATGTTGATAGTGGAATATTTACAGTTCTCTATCAAGATAGAAAAGATGGATTACAAGTGCAAAATAGAAAAAACAAAAAATGGTATGATGTGCCATTCAACAAAAAAGCTTTAGTAGTAAATACAGGAAGAGCATTAGAGTTTCTAAGCAAAGGTAAATTTAAAGCAACTAATCACAGGGTTTTGTGGAATAAAAGTAAGAGACTATCTGTTCCTTTTTTCTTTGAACCTTCCTATGATTTCAAAATGAACCAATCATTTTTAAATGGAAGTAAATTCAAAAATAATGGTCAAATTTATGAGAAATTTCTTAATAAATCCTTAAAGAAATTTATTGAATATCAACGTTAGTAATAATAAAGTTTAATTATAAAGCGATACATAACTCGTCGTTAAATTCAAAAATTTACGAAAGTGGGATCGGTCGTCTTTAAATTAATTTTTAAAGGAGGCTTTATGAACTTTGGATATTTTTGTAACACTACTAATTGGGATAAAAAACCTTATACCCAACTTTTAGATGAAGCTAGAGAGATCACTGAATATTGTGATCAAAATAATTGGAATTCTATTTGGTATACCGAACATCATTTTAATCATGAAGGAATGGAGTCGTGCACCAATCCACTAATGATGTGTACTGATGCTGCTGCAAGAACTAAAAATATTCGTTTAGGACAAGCTTGTAACGTAATTACATTTCATAATCCTATAAGACTTGCAGAAGATATTGCTACCCTTGACCAAATGTCTAAAGGAAGAGTTGAAGTTGGTATTGGAAGGGGAGTTTATGGTAGAGAGGCCATTAACATGAACAAAGAAGCTGACTTAAAAGACCAAGCAAAAAATTTTAGACTATTTTCAGAAACATTAGACATAATGAAAAAAGCATGGTCTGAAGACTTCTTTTCTCATCAAGGAGAATTTTATACCTATCCATCTCCTAATTTTATTTGGCAACACGATATGAGTCCTCCAAAAGAAAATGTTGTTGATTTAAAAACAAATGAATTAAAACAAATATCTGTATTACCAAAACCTTATCAAAAACCTTTTCCACCAATTTCTCAAGTAGTTGATGGAGAAAGATCAATTCAGTGGGCAGCAGAAAATGGGCTTAATACAATTATGTGGATACCAACTGTAAAAGCTTTGAAAAAAAGATTTGAAATTTATAAAGATGCAAAATCTAAAGCTGAAAATAGAGATGTACCACTAGGGGAAGGTATTAGTTTGGTTAGAGATATGTTTGTTGCAGAAACTATGGAAGAGGCTGAAAAAATGGCTGGAGAACATATTGTAAATTATATGAGATGGGTTTGTCATTGGAGAGGATTGGGAAATCATATGGATCCAGATGAAAAATTACCAGAGACAAAAAATAAACTAGATTTATTAAATTATGAATTTCTTCATAAAAGAAATCTATTGTTTGGAACACCTGAGTTTGTAATTGAAAAAATAAAAGAACTTCAACAAGAATTAAATCTTCAGAATTTACAAGTCTGGTCTAACTTTCCAGGTATTAAACACGAAGATTGTATGAGAAGCATCAAATTATTTACAGAAGAAGTAATTCCAAATATAAAACCGATAGACACAAATATTCAAAGAGCTAGTTAGTAAATGGATTTAAAACTTAGAAAATTTGCAAAATTTGTTGATAAAACTTTTATTGAAGGTGGAAAAAAAGCTAAAGAACCTGTTCTGTTAGTTTCGGTTGCAGCTGTTATAGAAAATCCTTGGGCTGGAAAAGGTTTTGTAGAAGATTTAAAACCAGAAATATTAGATCTTGCGCCTCAATTAGGAGATCTTTTGGTTCCAGAGTTGACAAAAGAAATTGGATCAGGTGAAAAAATTTTAGCTTATGGAAAAGCTGCTATGGTTGGATTAAATGGTGAGATAGAACATGCTTCTGCATTTATTCATACTTTAAGATTTGGAAATAAATTCAGAGATGCTGTTGGGGGAACTTCTTATTTAAGTTTTACAAATACCAGAGGTCCTGCAGGTGCAAAAATTTCAATTCCAATGATGCATAAAACTGATGCTGGATTAAGACCTTTTTATCTAACACATGAATTTACAATTCATGATGCACCAAATGAGGATGAAATAGTTGTTGCTATTGGAGGCGCTCCAACTGGACGAGCTCATGCAAGAACGGGTGATAGATATCAAGACATGAAAGAGATGGGCATTGATAACTAATTGATGTCTTATAATTTTGATAACAATCAAAATCATTATTATTTTAATAACAAAAACTCTTTACCAATAATTTTTATTCATGGCGTTGGTTTAAATCAGCAAATGTGGAAACCACAAATTGAATTTTTTAAGGACAATTCATTTATAACTTACGATCTGTTAGGACATGGAAAAACACCCTTTAAAGAGCCAAATTTATCAATGAAAAATTTTACTGATCAATTATCAAATTTAGTAAATAACCTAAAGATAGAGAAATTTAATTTAATTGGCTTTTCTATCGGATCTTTGATTGCAATTGAATTTGCTTCAAAATATGAAAATTATTTAAATTCCTTAACTCTAATATCAACTACATATCAAAGGACAGCTGAAGAAAGACAAAATGTAATTGATAGAGTAAATTTAGCAAAAAAAAATATGCCAATATCTCAAATGGCAATGAAGAGATGGTTTTCAGATGAGTACCTAAAGCAAAACCCTGAATTATACGATGAGTTTATGAAAATTCTTAATAAGAAAGGAATTGATCAAGAAAATTTTATAAAAGCTTATGAATTATTTGCAAACTATGAGGATAATCTTGAAGATATAAAAAATATAAAAACAAATACTTTAATAATAACAGGATCAGATGATCCAGGATCTACACCTGATATGTCAAAAAATTTAAATAAAGATATAAAAAATTCAACATATATTGAAATTAAACATGGAAAACATTTATGCACTATTGAATATGCAGACGAAGTAAATAATGCAATAATGAAACATATAAATAATGTCTGAGTTAAAAAAATATCAAATGTTTATAGACGGTCAGTGGGTAGACTCTGATACAAAAAAAACTTTTGAAACTTTAAATCCAGAAAATAATAAGCCTTGGGCTGTAGTACCTGAAGCTAGCGCAAATGATGTTGATAGAGCTGTAAAAGCTGCACAAAAAGCTTTTGAAGGTGAATGGCCAAAAATGCTAGCAAGAGATAGAGCAAAATATTTAAGAGCCATTGGAAATAAGCTGAGGGAAAGTTCTGAGTTACTGGGTAAAATTGAAACAATTGATACAGGAAAACTGTATAGAGAAACTTATCAACAAGCAAAATACATTGCAGAATATTATGATTACTATGCAGGTTTAGCTGATAAAGTTGAAGGAACAGTTCTTCCAATAGACAAACCAAATATTCAAGCAATCACAACAAGAATTCCAATAGGTGTTATTGCAGCTATCATTCCCTGGAATTCTCAAATGTTTTTAACTGCAACAAAAGTTGCTCCTGCTTTAGCTATGGGTAATACAGTTGTAATTAAATGTTCTGAATTAGCACCAGCAACTATGTTTGAGTTTGCAAAGTTAGTTGAAGAAACTGGAATACCAAAAGGCGTAATAAATATAGTTTCTGGTTTTGGTGATCCATGTGGTAAAGCTTTAACTACTCACAACTTAGTTGAGAAAGTAGCTTTTACAGGAGGTCCTGAAACTGCAAGACATATAATTAGAAATTCTGCAGAAAATTTATCTGAAGTAAGTTTAGAGTTAGGTGGAAAAAGTCCTGTAGCTGTTTTTGATGATGCTAAACAAGAAAATGCAATTAATGGAATAACTGCTGGAATATTCGGAGCAAGTGGTCAAAGTTGTATAGCAGGTTCAAGGTTGTATTTACAAAAAGGAATTTATAATGAGTTTCTAGATAAATTAGCATCAAGGGCAGAAAAAATTACAATAGGTGCGCCTATGGACTCTGATACTGAAATGGGTCCCTTAAGTAACTTCAAACAATTAGAAGTAATAGAAAAAAATATTAAATTAACAGTTGAACAAGGTGGAAAAATTAAATGTGGAGGTAAAAGACATCCTTTTTCAAATGAGGGGTATTATTTTCCCCCAACAATTATTGAGTGTGAAAATCATAATTTACCAGCTGCTGAAAATGAACTTTTTGGACCTGTTTTATCAGTCATGAAATTTAATACTGAAAAAGAAGTAATAGAATTAATGAATGACAACCAATATGGACTTTCTTCGGGTGTTTACACTAGTGATCTTGCAAGAGGAATGAGGGTATCTAATGCTATCCGAGCAGGAATAACATTTGTAAATACTTATAGATTAATTTCTCCTTCAGCTCCATTTGGAGGTATCAAGGATAGTGGATATGGAAAAGAAGCAGGAATTGACTCAATTAAAGACTATACAAGAGTAAAAACAACATGGTTCTATACATCTGACGAACCTTCTCTAGACCCTTTCTCAATCAGATAATTATCAGCGTCAATTAACTGTCTAAAATAGGATAATTTTGTCATTGAATATTGATTGTATTCATACTTAAATTGGCTTTTATAAATTGTTAACAATAAAGAGGAAGATAATGAGAAAACTATTTACCGCTGCATTTATATTTGTTTCTATTTTTGGAACAAAGGTAATGGCAGATATTAAAATGGGGATCATCTTAGGATTCACTGGTCCTATTGAGTCTCTAACTCCAGCTATGGCTGCATCTGCAGAGCTTGCGTTTAAAGAAGCTTCTGATTCAGGTTCACTATTAGGTGGAAAAAAAATTGAGCCAGTAAGAGCAGACTCAACTTGTGTTGACTCAGCAGCGGCAACAGCTGCAGCTGAAGGTTTAATTTCAGGTGGTGTAGCTGCAATCATGGGAGCAGACTGTTCAGGTGTAACTGGTGCTATTGCAACTAACGTTGCTGTACCAAATGGTGTAGTAATGATTTCACCTTCAGCTACTTCTCCAGGATTAACAACTCTAGATGATAAAGGGTATTTCTTTAGAACTGCTCCATCAGATGCTAGAGGTGGCCAAATTTTAGCTGACATAACTAAAGATAGAAAAGTAAAAAGTGTTGCAATCACTTATACTAACAATGACTATGGTAAAGGATTAGCTGATGTTTATAAAGCAGCAGTTGAGGCTCATGGTATTAAAGTTACAACTGTAACTGCTCACGAAGATGGAAAAGCAGATTACTCATCTGAAGTAGCAACTCTTGCTTCTGCTGGTGGTGATGCTGTAGCAGTTATTGGTTACCTTGACCAAGGAGGAAAAGGAATTATTCAAGCTTCTTTAGACTCTGGTGCGTTTGATCGATTTATTTTATCAGATGGTATGATTGGTCAATCTTTAGTTGATGCATTCGGAAAAGATTTAAGTAAATCATTTGGATCATTACCAGGTTCTACTGGTAAAGGTGCAGGTATATTTGCTGAAGTTGCAAAAGCTGGGGGTGTAGAAGCTTCTGGTCCTTACACAGGTGAATCTTACGATGCAGCTGCTTTAATCGTTCTTGCAATGCAAGCAGGTAACTCTGCTGACAGAGCATCAATTGCAAAAAATGTAATGGATGTTGCTAATGCTCCTGGAACTAAAATTTATCCAGGTGAACTTAAGAAAGGTTTAGACTTACTAGCAAAAGGTAAAAAGATTAATTACGAAGGTGCTACTGGAGTAACTTTTACTAGTGTTGGTGAAGCTGAAGGTTCTTTCTTAGAACAAGAAGTTAAAGGCGGAAAATTCAAAACTAAAAAACAAAGATAATTTTTTATCTTAATTCAAAAAAACCCCGGTAATTTAATTACTGGGGTTTTTTTTTAGATCAGCTCTTATGGTAGATAGAGCTATGATAATTAGAAAAATCAAACATATTAAATTCATAGTTTTCCAGCTAGTTAAGCTAAGAAATACTCCAGCAGACAAACTGGCTAATGCTTGTATAGAATAAACAATTAAATCATTATACCCTTGAGCTCTAAATTTTTCCTCTTCTCTGTAACACAAAACAAGTAAGCTCGTTCCTGATATAAATAAAAAATTCCAGCCTAGCCCTAGGAAAATAAGTGCAACCATATAGTTAATATAATTCTGTTCAAATAAACTGGTAATAATTGTGACTAAAAACAACAAAACTCCTACATGCATTATTTTACTATGACCAAATCTTTTAATTAAATTTCCTGTAACCAGTGAAGGTAAAAACATGGCTGCTATATGAAGCTGAATAACAAATCCAGTCTTGCTTAAACTTATTTTCTCCATCAGATGCATACTTATAGGAGTTGCTGTCATTAAAAAAGTCATTACTGCATAGGCAAAAGCTGAAGCTACGAGCGCCTGTAGAAATCTAGGTTGAGTGATAAGCTCAAAAAAACTTCTTCCAGTTTTATATTGATTACTAGATATCGTTTTTGGTTCCTGATAAAAAATTAAAAATATTGTTGATGAGATAGATAAAATAGCGAGTGCAATATAAGAACCAGCATACATATGATTTGAGATAAGTCCTTTAGAAATGTTTGCAATGTTTGGACCAATAAACGCTGAACCTATTCCTGCTAACAAAATGATAGAAATTGCTTTTGGTGCATAATCCTTATCCACAACCTCCACTGCTGCAAAACGATATTGATGGCTAAAAGCTATTCCTCCACCAATTAAAAAGCATCCTAAATTATATAAGACAAAACTTTCTATAATTATGGAGTATGCAGTTAAAAAAGATGCAAAACATGTACCTATTGATGCAAAAATAAAACCTAATTTTCTTCCAATTATACTCATTAGCTTTGCAGCAAAAAAAGCGAATAGCGCAATTCCAACAACTGACAAAGCCATTGGAAGAGTAGCTAAAGATTTTATTGGACTAAATTTTGAACCAATTATGCCGCTTAAAAAAACGGTGACCGGTGCAGCTGTAAAAGCGAAAATCTGGCTTAATATAAGTAAAGAAAGATTTTTATTCATTAAAAGAATAAATACTTATCAGCCATATACAATGCCCAAGCAGCAGCAGCACCTAATATAATATATTTCATTATGTTTACTTTATTTCTATTTTTTCAGGAAGTATACCTTTAGGTCGATACCTCATGATAAACAACAATCCTAATCCCATCAGTAAAAATCTAAAATAAGGAACGCTTTCAATTAAATGAGCTTTAAGTGCATTTGTTTCAGGAATTCCAGCAGTGAAAAAGTTTATTAAAAATAATGATATTGGTGCAGCTTCAATCCATAAGAACCAAACAACAAATCCTCCTAAAATTGCCCCAAAATTATTTCCACTTCCTCCAACAATTACCATCACCCAAATCAAAAAAGTATATCTCATAGGTCTATAACTTCCTGGAGTAAATAAACCATCTTGTGTAACAAGCATTGCGCCCGCAATTCCAACAATTGCAGAGCCTAAAATAAAAATCAATAAATGTTGCTTAACAACATTTTTACCCATTGCATTTGCAGCTTCCTCATTATCTCTAATTGCTCTCATCATTCTTCCCCAAGGAGAATAAAGAGCTTTTTGAGTTAAAATTAAAAGAATAATTACTACTACTAAGAATAATCCTGAATAACACAGTTTTACAAATACTGATGAACCTTCAATAACAAGTTGGTTTAAAGCAGCTTGTCTATCAGCTAAATTCTCAATTACACTTAATTTTCCTGCATTAAACTTTTCAACTAATTTAATAAACCAATCAGTTGTTTGAAGATTTACTTCATAAGGTGCAGGTCTTTTTAATCCAATAACATTTTTAACTCCTCTTGTGAGCCAATCTTCGTGTTTAATAATTGCAATAACAATTTCCGAAATAAGAAGAGTAGCAATAGCTAAATAATCTGCTCTAAGACCAAGTGCAACTTTTCCAACTATAAATGCTAAACCACCCGCAAAAAGAGCTCCAACTATCCAAGAAAATATAATTGGTAATCCAAATCCTCCTAAGAAACCAGTTTTAGCAGGGTCAACTGCCTCAATAGCTTCTATGCCTGGTTCTGCAGAAAATCTAATAAGTAAAATACCTGAAATTATTATTGCAGCTATGCTGTATGTTCTGATTTTTGATTTTTCAAATCTTTTTAAAATAAACCTTATAACTAATACCATTACTACTATCAGCCATAATGACATTAGAATATCGAAACCTCCTGCCCTCCAGGCTTCTTGAACAGGATCGACAGATATCAATACTGCAGCTAAACCACCTAAAGCTGTATAACCCATAATTCCAAAATTAATTAAACCAGCGTACCCCCATTGAATATTCGCACCCATTGTCATGACTGCAGAAATCAAACAAAGATTAAATATTGATAAAGCAATATTCCAAGACTGAAATATCCCAACCATTAGAATAAGCACCATCATGATACTGTAAGCTGCAATTACATTTAGGTTTTTTCTCACAATACTTTCCCCTTAAATATTCCCGATGGTCTATAAATTAAAACAATTACAAGAATAGAGAACGATACAGCAAACTTGTAATCTGTTGACAGTAGCTGAACTAAACTATTTGGCTCCATACTTTCTGGTAAAACATACATAAAGAATTTTTTATATGCATAAGTGAGGAGTATTTCAGAAAAAGCAATTACATATCCACCTAAAAAGGCTCCAAATGGATTTCCAATTCCTCCAACAATTGCAGCAGCAAAAATAGGAAGCATATTATTAAAATAAGTAAATGGTTTAAAACTTTTATCTAAACCATACAAAGCTCCACCAATTGTAGCTAAAATACCAGCAATAACCCAAGTAACTAAAACTATTTTTTTTGGATCAATACCTGATAGCAAAGCAAGATCTTCATTATCAGAATAAGCTTTCATACTTTTTCCAGTTTTGGTTCTATTTAAAAACCAAAATAATAAAGAGACTAAAACTATTGTTACAAAAATAGTAATCACTTGAGTGGATTTCAGTGCAAGACCTTCGTTTAAACCTGTCATCTCTTTAAATTCACGAGCTTTAATAATGAATTTTTCACCATCAAAAAATCTTCTATCACCAGGTCCAATTATAATTCTGACCACTGCTTGTGTTACAAACATTACACCAATACTCACCATTGCAAATTGAACTGGGGGACTTTTTTGATTTCTGTAATACTTAAAGACAAACTTATCTATTAAAAGCATGTAAAATATCATGAAAATTATTCCAAAAGGAATAGCCAATAAAGCAGTGGGTAAAACACCTAAAGAAACACCTAAAGATTGAAAATACCATGTAAATAAAATCGTTGCCATGGTCCCAAAAGACATCATGTCACCAGTAGCGAAGTTTGCAAATCGTAATATTCCATAAATAAGTGTTACAAATATTGCACCCAGTGCTAACTGAGAACCATAAGTTAATGCAGGAACGAAAATATAATTTAATAAAAGAATTATTGCATTTACAAAATCCATATTACCCTCCCAAAAAAGAGCTTCTTACTCTTGGATCGTCTAATAATTCTTTTCCAGTTCCTGAATAACGATTTTCTCCAGTAACCAATACATAGCCTCTATCTGAAATGCTTAAGGCTTGTTTTGCATTTTGTTCTACCATTAAGATAGCAACGTTTGTTCTTTTTACTTTTACAATATGATCAAATAATTCATCCATCACAATTGGCGATACACCAGCAGTTGGCTCGTCTAACATTAAAACAGTGGGTTTAATCATTAAAGCTCGGCCTAAAGCTACTTGTTGTCTTTGACCTCCAGAAAGTTCACCAACCAACTGATTTCTTTTCTCTCTTAAAATTGGAAATAATTCATAAATTTCCTCAATTATATTTTTGATTTCATCCTCAATAAGAAATGCACCCATTTCTAAATTCTCTTCAACAGTCATCCCTGCAAAAACATTTTTAGTCTGTGGTACAAAAGAAATACCTTGCTTAACTCGATCTTGAGGAGATAATTTTGAAATATCCTTACCATCAATCTTTACTGATCCAGACTTTAAATTCAGCAAGCCCAACATTGCTTTCATGGCAGTTGATTTACCAGCTCCATTAGGACCTAAAATAGAAACTATTTCACCTTTATTAACATTTACTGAACACGAACTAATAATGTCAGGACCATTACCATAACCACCTGTCATTTCTATTCCTTCAAAATATGCCATTAATTTGTATCCTTTAATTTTGATCCTCTTCCAAGATAGCTTTCTATAACTTTCTCATCTTTTTTTGCTTCTTCAACACTTCCTTCAAACAATACTGACCCCTCAGCCATTACAATCACTGGATCACACAATCTTCCAATAAAATCCATATCATGTTCAATCATACAAAAAGTATAACCTTTTTCTTTATTTAACTTTTCTATTGCTGTTCCAAGATCTTTTAACAAAGTTCTGTTAACTCCAGCCCCTACTTCATCTAATAATACTAATTTTGCATCAACCATCATGGTTCTTCCAAGTTCTAACAATTTCTTTTGACCACCTGAAAGGTTTCCAGCAAGCTCATTTGATAAATGTCCTAGATTTAAAAACTCAACAACTTCTTTTGCTTTTTCTTTAACTACGGCTTCTTCTTGTGCAACTAAACCTGGTTTAAATAATGCAGTCATTATTTTTTCACCAGATTGATTTCCAGGAACCATCATTAA
>CACKIQ010000012.1 GCA_902600245.1 uncultured Pelagibacteraceae bacterium
AAACGGTAGCAACATTGGGTATAAAGATTTTGCTAAATCACCAAATCCTAATAATCCAATTTTTTTTCCCGATAATAGTGATGCTTTTAAATTACTTTCTAATCCATATTTTTCTTTGCCTTTTACAAAATCAAAATGAGCATTATGAATATTTCTTAACAAAGAAAGTGTCATTCCAAGTGCAATTTCTGCTACAGGCTTTGAAAATACTGGAGAAGTTGCAATTACATGAATTCCTTTTTTAGAACAATAAGCATAATCAACATTATTCATAAAATTACTTTCAACATTTATTATTGCTTTCAATTTTTTTGCTTTTGACAAAATTTTTTTATCTAGGTCTGGTTGACCCATAATGAAAGTAGCCTTATCAATATAGTTTTCATAAAATTGTTTTTTTTTTTTATTAGGTGCTACTAAAACTTTATATTTTGTTTTTAATTCTATTAATTTTTTTTTTGTAAAAATCAGATCTAATGTTCTTGGAAAAGGGTCAGATATAACAATTGGTTTTGACATCTAAATTAAAATTTTTTTTACTTCTTCTTCAGTAAATTTTTTTGGCTTATCGCATTTTGTTTTTATTTTTTGAGGAATTCCTGTGTTAGCTGCCCTCATTGTTGACTCGATTATATCTAATACATGTAAAGATAAATCACCTGAACACCTATGTTTTTTGTTTTTCTGAATAGAATATAACATTTCTGATAAACCAACACTCCGATAGTTTGCATTTGTGGCAGCTTCATTTGATCTTCCACTAGAAGAAGTTATGTTTATTTTTCCTAAATGCATCTTATCTGTTTTATGTTCACCCCATTTTCCACCTTCTGTAACAGAGATAAATACAGAACCTCCAAACATATTTGGATCCGGAACAATAATCGATCCTTTTGTTCCATAAAGCTCCATGTGGTTTCTTTGATGATTAATTACATCAAAAGAAAGTGTTACCTGAATTATAGCACCACTGTGAAATTGGATTGTTGCTAAATATGTTGTGGGTGTTTCAACTTTAAATGATTTATTTTTTTTAGGTCCTACTCCATAAATTCTCTTTTTAAAAGCAGTTAATGTTCTTCCTTGAACTTGTTTTGCAGGTCCAAGTAAATTTACTAAGGTCGTGAAAAAATATGGTCCCATATCGATTACTGGACCTCCTTCTTTTTTATACCATGACTCAGGTTTAGGATGAAAAGACTCTACTCCTGGAAATGCAAAGATTGCGTTACCTAGTTTAATCTCTCCAATTAAATCTGAGTCAATTAATTCTCTAGCTTTTTGAATTCCCCCACCTAAAAATGTATCTGGAGCATTTCCAAGATAAAGTTTGTTTTTTTTTGCTAGTGATACGAGTTCTTGACCTTTTGAAAAATAAGTTGCTAAAGGTTTTTCTGAATAAACGTGTTTACCTGAATTTAAAACTTTTTTTGAGACTGAATAATGAGATTGTGGTATTGTTAAATTTAAAATAACTTCTATTTCGTTGTCTTTTAAAATTTGTGCAACTGTTTTAGATTTAATATTATATAATTTTGCACATTTATCAGCTGCTTTTTGATCAATATCTGCACAAGCAACTATTTTAAAATTATTAAAATATTGTTGCCCCCTAAAATATGTTTCAGCAATATGTCCACAACCGATAAGACCAACCTTAAAAATTTTATTCATAAAGGTCTATACGCCTTGTCTTTGTTTGTCTTTTCCTTCTTTATAAAGTTTTAAAGCTTCCTCATTTTCCTTAGTTTTTGGAATCTCAAGTGTTGGACTGTCCCAAAAAGCTGAACCTTCAACCCATTTATATGCATGAGTTTTTATTGAAATAACGTAAGTTACTTCAGAAGCTTTTGCTCTCTTAAATGCAGCTTCAAGATCTGAAATTGAATTAACGTGCTCAGATTTAGCTCCCATACTTTCTGCATGTTTTGCAAAATCAACATCAACTAATCCGGGAGTATTAGAACTCTTTAATAAGTTATTATATTCTTTACCACCTTTAAATAATTGAAGTCGATTGATAACTGCGAACCCACCATTATCACAAACTATAATTATTAATTTATTTTTTGTAATAACTGATGAATATATATCTGTGTTATTTAAAAGATAAGAGCCATCTCCTACAAAAGAAATTACTTCTTTATCTGGATTAGCCATTTTTATTCCAAGGGCACCTGAAATTTCATAACTCATACAGCTAAAACCCCACTCTGTTTCATGAGTATTTAGTTCTCTAGGTCTCCAAACTTGAACTACTTCACCAACCAAACCTCCAGCTGCCGTAACAGCAATATCTGTTGGGTCAGAATTTCTATAGATTGCACCAATTACTTGAACATAACTTGGAACTTCTTGATTTGTTGGCGCACTCTCTTTATCTATATGTTCATTCCATGATTTAAGTTCAATTTGTGATTTTTTATTCCATTCTTCCTCTGCTTTCCAATTACCTAATGCTTGTGAAAGCTCATTTAATGAAACTTTAGCATCTCCAACGACTGCTTGAGCTAAATGTTTGTTAGCATCAAATCTTGATACATTTATTGAAACAAGTTTAAAATTTTCGTTCTCAAAATTTGCCCAAGATCCAGTTGTAAAATCTGCAAGTTTGGTTCCAACTGCAATTGCTAAATCTGTTTCTTTTGCTAAATTATTTGTATTTTTTCCACCTAAACCTCCGATTTGACCTGCAAAATGAGAATGATCTCTTTTCATAGTAGAGTATCCCATTACGGTTTGAGTTACAGGAATGTTGTGTTTAATTGCGAACTGGCTCAACTCATCCATTGCATCTGAGTAAAAAACTCCGCCACCTGAAATTATAATTGGATTTTTAGATAACTTAATTTTTTCTGCTGCTTCTTTAATTTGAAATTCATCTGGTCTTGGTCTTCTGATTGCGTGTACTCTTTCTTTAAAAAATTCCTCAGGATAATCAAATGTTTGACCTTGTATATCTTGACTTAAAGCGATACATGCCGGACCACAGTCTGCAGGATCTAACATTGTTTGAACTGCTGCTGGGAATGATTGAATAATCTGTTCAGGTCTAGTTATTCGATCAAAATATCTTGTAACTGGTTTAAATGCATCATTAGCTGTTATTCCAGGATTATTAAATTGCTCAACTTGTTGCAATACTGGATCTGGCATTCTGTTTGCATAAGTGTCTCCGGGTAAAAATAAAATTGGCAACCTGTTACTCATGGCAACTGCAGCAGCTGTAACCATATTCGTTGCACCAGGTCCAACAGAAGATGTCGCTACAAAAATTTGTTGTCTTCTTTTAGCCCTAGCATAACCAATTCCTGTAAGAGCCATATTTTGTTCGTGATGTCCTCTATATGTTGGGAGTTCTTTTTGATTTTCCTCTAGTGCTTGACCTAAACAAGCTACATTTCCATGCCCAAAAATTCCAAAGACACCTGGAAATAAAGGTTCTTTTTTACCATTAATTAATATTTTTTGAGCTATCAAATATTTTACGATTGCATGAGCGCATGTAAGTTTAATTTTTTTCATAAAGTATGTTTGTCTTTTAATATGTATAGTCTTTATATATAATTCTATTTATAAATTAAAAAACCCAATTAAGTAAACTTAAAAATAAAATCTATGTACGAAAAATTTGGACAATTCATTGATGGTAAATGGCAACAAGCTGAAAAAAAAGAAACTTATGATGTAATCAATCCTGCAACTGAGGAAGTGATTGGAAAAGCTTCGAAAGCTTCATCTATTGAAGTACAGAAAGCTTTAAAGTCGGCAGAAAAAGGTTTGGAAGTTTGGAAAAATACTGCACCATGGCAAAGAGCCTATGTGTTGAGAAAAATTGCCGATCTAATGAGAGAAAAAAAAGATGTACTTGCAAAATGGTTAACGCTAGAGGTGGGAAAACCACTAACCGAAGCTGTTGGTGAAGTCGGCGGCGGTGCTGACATTTTTGAGTGGAACGCTGAAGAAACAAAAAGGATTTATGGTCAAACACAACAAAGTAGATTTCCAGATACAAGAGTCCACGTTTATTACCAGCCAGTTGGAGTAGTGGCTGCTTTGGTTCCTTGGAATTTTCCAATAGTATTAGCTTCAAGAAAAATTTCAACTTCCTTAGCTGCTGGTTGTTCTGTCATATGTAAACCAGATGTAATTACTCCTGGGGCTGTAATGGAATTAGTTAATATTTGTAAGGAAGCTGGCGTACCAGATGGTGTGGTAAACCTATTATCTGGTGATCCTGCAGAAGTTTCTAACGAATTAATGGAGTCAGATATAATCAAAAAAGTTTCAGTAACGGGATCTACAAGAGTTGGTAAATTAATTTTAAAAAAGGCAGCCGATAAAGTTCAAAGAGTAACTATGGAACTTAGTGGACATTCTCCTTTTATAGTTTGTGAAGATGTAGATATGAATAAAGTAGCTGATATAGCAATAACTGGTAAATTTCGAAATAATGGTCAAGTCTGTATTTCTCCAAATAGATTTTATATCCAAGAAAATCGAAAAGATGAGTTTGTTAATGCTTTTATAGAAAGAGCAAAAAAATTAAAAATTGGAAATGGTATGGATGATGGAGTTGATTTAGGACCTTTAACTACCGAAAAGAGACTGGAAGAAATAGAAAAACTTGTTGATACAACTAAAAAAGAAGGAGCGAAAGTATTAATGGGAGGACAAAGACCTTCTGGTTTCAATAAAGGATATTATTATGAACCAACTGTTTTTGATGACGTTAAAGATAATTTTACAATAATGAAAGAAGAGCCTTTTGGGCCACTTGTTCCAATTTTGACTTTTAAAACTTTTGATGAGGTAATTGAAAGAGCAAATGACAATGATTTAGGATTATGTAGTTATTTGTATACTAATTCTATGGATAAAGCTCATATTGGATCTGAGAAATTAGAGTCTGGTTGTGTAGCAGTTAACACTGGTGTTGTTGCAATTGCAGAGGCACCTTTTGGAGGAATAAAACAAACTGGTTACGGGCGTGAGGGAGGATCAGGCGCAATAAAAGATTATTTAAATGTGAAATACACTCACATGGGCCTAAAAATCTGAATTAATGAGAAAAAATAAAGTTAAACAAATGATGAAAGACGGTAAACCCGTCATCAATGGTTGGTGTGCAATTCCAAGTACAGCATCAGCTGAAGCAATGGCTCATCAAGGTTGGGACTCTCTAACTGTAGATATGCAACATGGTTTGATTGATTACAGTAATGCACTTCCAATGATGCAAACAATATCAACAACAGAAGTAACTCCTTTAGCAAGAGTAAATTGGAATGAACCAGGTCAAATAATGAAAATATTAGATGCTGGGTGTTATGGAATTATATGCCCGATGGTAAGTAATAAAAAAGAGGCTGAAAACTTTGTTCAAGCATGCATGTATCCACCTGATGGTTATAGAAGCTTTGGTCCTGTTAGAGGTTTAATTTATGGCGGAGCTGATTATGCAGATCATGCTAATAATGAAATACTAAAATTAGCAATGATAGAAACAAAAGAATCCCTAGAAAATCTTGATGAAATTATGTCTACACCAGGTGTTGACGGTATTTATATTGGACCAGCAGATTTAAGTTTAGCTATAGGTGAAAAACCGGGGTTTGACAAACCTGAGTCTACAAAAGCTTATTCAGAAATTTTAAGAATTTTAGAACATGCTAAAAAAAATAATATTTTTGCAGGAATTCATAATGGTACTACAGAATATGCAACTAAGATGATTGAAAAAGGTTTTAATTTTGTAACTATAGCATCTGATTTAAGGGCCTTAAGTGCTGGTGCCAAAGCTACAGTTGACAAAATGAAGGGTTCTTTATCAAAAAAAGATGATAACGCTACTTACTAATCTAGTTGATCTAAAAATTTCTCAAATTGTTTTTTCTCTAAATTAGATGATTGTTTTTTTCCAGGAAATTTACCAGTCATCGAGTCTTTTTTAAAAGCTTTAAGAGCTTTTACTCTTTCAATTTTAATTTCATCTCTTAATCTTAATAAATTTCCGTATGCTTTGGAATGTCTTGGAGGATTTTCAGTATCACCACAAATATCTTCCATAAATAAATACATTACATCAGCATTTTTACCTGAACCTAATGAAACAGTAACAATATCTGTACGTTTTGAAATTTCACCCATTACATTTTCTGGTATAACTTCACACTCTGCAGAAAAAGCGCCTGCGTCTTCTAATCTTTTAAATTTTTGAAATAGATCATATGCTTCATCTGCAGTTTTGCCCACTGCTCTTAAGCCACCAATCCAAGTAGATTTTCTTGGAACCAAACCTAAATGCCCCATTACTGGAACATCTTCCTTTGCAAGCATTTCAACTATTTTCATACTTCTAGGAGTCATAACTGCATCTGCACCATTTTCTAAAGCTTTAAAAGCTCCACGCATAATATCCTCTCCAGTTACGAACTCATTTAATACTAAAGCAGCTGTTAAAAATAAATTTTTTGAACCCTCTCTTACAGGAATTACATTTTTTGCGTTTGATATAATCATATCAAATCCCGCCTTTTCTGCTGCCTCTGCTTCTTCAATACTGTTAGCAGTTACTTGTGTAAATTTTCTTTTCCCTTTAGCTGTTTTTAAGTCTCCAACAGTTAAAGTTCGCTTTGCCGGTTTAGCAGCCCATGTATAGATATTCTTCATTTAATTCCTTTATAAAGAATATCTCTTCTATCAATAAACTCCTCAAAGGTTTTGATGGTAATTACTGAAGGTAAAATAAAAATGGATCTTTTGTCTCTCTCATTTCTAATAATTCTAAAATAACCTTTTTTAATTGCTGTATCGATATAGACGTTTGAGGTCAAATATGATTTCTCAATTACTTTAAGTAGTTGATTTTTAGTAATTGATTTATTCTTGTAATAAGCAAGCATAACCATATGCAACATTATCCAATGTTGTGGAGTTAAAGAAAACCAATTCAATAATTCATTTGCTAATCTTCCTTCAAAATCACCAAGTGATATTTCTGCTAGTTGAATTCTTTTTTGAGTTAGTTTTGGAATTTTTTTTTGTTCTTCGAAATGTTTTGGGTATTTAAACTGTCTTTTCATTAAATAAATTTAAACACATTCAGTTTTCTATTCAATACTATTTTTATTTAGTAGTTCTTTATAGATATTGTTTACTCTGTGTACTTCAGTTGCAGTATTGAAATAACCTTCATATTCTATCTCATTAGGTGTCACATCAAAATGATAATGACCAGCATCTCTATCGTGCTCATAAGAATGAAAGTGAGTATGCTCACCAGACTCTCTTAGATTTAAGTCTCCTCCTGTAGGATCACCAGTCCAAAGAACTGTATAACACTGCAATTTTGGTCCAACCGGCTCATAGAATTGAAGAAAATCCTTAACACATTTCATTTGTTTTGGATCGTAATACTCATGTTTTATATCTTTGTAATCAGGCTGAACATGTGATCTTATTTTTCCATCTAACACTCTAAATACTCCAGAGAGAGACATATGCTCGTTATTTTTAATATTTAAATTTTTTGACAAAGAAGACCTCATTGCTTGAGTTAAAGAACCTTGTTCTCCTTTTCTACCTTTGATTTTTATTTTAATAACTTTTCCTTGTTTGCCATCCGTGTAATAAATGTTTCCAAGTCCACCATGTTTTTTTGCAGAATATTTTTCAACAATACATTTTCTATCTGAACTTACTCTTGCAATTATTGATTTAGACTCATCAGTAATTAAATTTTCATTAATAATTAATTCTCCACAGTGACCTTCTAAACATGACATTGCACCTGATCCAGCTCCAAATGCATAAGATTTTTCAGAGTCAATCATTTTAGATATTTCTTGGTAGTCAAACTCTGCACCAATAAATTTTGGATCATGCATGTAAGGCTCTCCACCAACGTCTATTATTTTTTGATTTCCACTTATTCCTTCTGATGGACAATCCCAATCTCTAAGGTTAGGACAATCTACCACTTCTACTTCAACGTTTTTGAAATTTTCAGACAATCCTTTTTTTAATGCATCTGAAATATCTTCTAATGAGTAATCTTTAAAAGTTCCTTTTTCTATTTTTAATTGCATGATGTAAATAAGCTATAATTTATTTTGCATAATGTCTATAGATAATATATATAATTTCTATACATAAATAATTTTAAATAAGGTAACGATGATTAATAAAGATTTGAAAGTAGCTGTTCTTGGTGCAGGGGCAATGGGTTGCTTGTTTGGTGGTTTGCTTGCTGAAAAAGGTTTGAAAGTAATTTTAATTGATGTTTGGAAAGAACATGTAGATGCAATTAATAAAGATGGTTTAAAAATGGATGGACATGGTGGTGATCGAGTAATCAAAGTAAAAGCAACCTCAGATCCATCGTCTTTAGATAAAGTAGACGCTATAATAGTTATGTGTAAAGCTACAGCTTTAGAGCCAGCATTAAACAGTATTAAAAATATAATAGGAGATAAAACAGTATTCATGTCTTTTCAAAATGGTATTGGTCATGAAGCAATTATTCAAAGTATTGTTGGTAATGAAAAAGTAATTGGTGGAACAACTACTCAAGCTTCAAACATTTTAGGACCAGGACATATAATGAATCATGGTTCGTTACCATCTTGGATTGGTGAGTACGAGGGAGGAATTACTGATCGAATTAAAGAAATAGCAGATACTTTTACTGCACATAATCTTGAAATGATTGCTGCAGAAGATGTAAAGAAAAGAAAATGGATGAAGCTTTTTGCTTTAACAGCTATTGGACCATTATCTGCAATTTTTGATCTTCATCATACTGATTTATATATAAACAATAAAGCAAACGAAGTATCTCGAGGTTTAGGTAAAGAAATAATTTTAGAGACAAGAGAAGTGGCACTTGCAGATGGAGTTAATGTTTCAGAAGATGAGTGCTTATTTATGTTTAATAAAATTGTAGATTCCATGCAAACCAACAAATCCTCAATGGCTTTTGATATTCAATATAAGAGAAAAACTGAAATAGACTTTATTAGTGGTGCGGTTTCAAAAATAGGAAAAAAACATGGGATTAAAACACCTTTAAACGATCTGATGTATAAAATGATTAAAGTGAAAGAAGGAATGTACAGCTAAATGCTAAGTACAAATAGATTAAAAAAAATCAAAAGTAACTTTCCTGTTTTAGTTGGAAACAACGTTGTTTCAAAAAATATCTGTAATTTATTAATAAAAGAAATCAGTAACTCAAAATCATTTGATGATATGATTATGGGGGGAAGAAGTAGGATTAACAAAGGTTCAAAAAATTTTAATTTATATATCAAAAATTCAGTTAACTCCGCAAAACTTTTTAAGCTTTTTAATAGTAAGTTTTTTTATAAAAAAATTGAAAATCTTTTTACAAAAAATTTTAAGGATGGATCGTGGGTTAATTTATATAAACCACAATCATTTAATCCTAAAAAGTTTACTGTTAAAAAAAAATTAAACTCAACTGAATTAAAAAAAATGTTAGGTAATAATTATACTAATCCTAAAGTAAATTTAGATATAGACTTTTCAGTGTCAAAAGGAGGATATAGATTACGACCTCATAGAGATGATATAACTAGATTATACAATTTCTTAATTTATTTAACCGACATACCAAAAAAAAATGGTGGCTCTCTTACTATCTACAGAAAAAAAGTAAAAAAAAATTTAAGAAAGAGTTTTAGAAGATTTCCAAAAATAACTGAACTCGAAATAGTTAAGTCTTTTACGCCAAAAAAAGGAACTGTCGTTTTTTTTCAATCTACTCCAAATTCCTATCATGGAGTAAATAGGTTTATAGAAAGAAATTGTCCAAAACGTTTTTTTATTTATGGCAGTTATGCGTTAAATAAACCAGTAATATGGAATTACAAAGGGATCTCATATTATCCACATATAGTTAGCAACAAAAAAAGAATGCTTACTTCTTTTCATGACGCGAACTATTTAACCACACCACCAAACCATTGAAATTATTTGAATGATAAAATAAATTTTAATAATGAAAAATACTTTTCAAAAAAAATTATATGAGAATGGTTATTTAATAATAAAAAATGTACTTAATTTTGAGAGAGACTTAAAACCAGTTCTTAATGATATGGAATTTGTAATGGATTGTCTCATACAAAAATACACTAAGAAGAAAGAGATTAAAAAAGTTCTTAACCTCGATTTTAGAAAAAAATATTCTTTTATTTCTAAACTTAATATCTATGATTTGGATCAATATTTTAATACAAGATTACCAAGAGACCACGTAAAAAAAGATAGCGATTATTTTGCTACACAATCATTGTGGAATTTAATTACTAATAAAAAGATTTTAGATGTTGTAGAAAAAATTTTGGGGAAAGAAATAATGTCAAATCCGGTTCAAAATACTAGAATCAAACAACCTGAAAAAAAATTACCAAAAGGATCAATTCATGACGGTTTAAGTGGAAGAACACCTTGGCATCAAGATGCTGCTGTTTTAAATTCTCGCGGACAAAAATTAACAGATATGGTCACAGTTTGGATTCCTTTTACTAAAACAACGAAGAAGAATGGATGCATGATAACAGTAAAAAAAATTAATAAAATGGGATTATTAAATCATATATCTGGATACAGGGGGCAAGTGGAATTAAAAAATAGTAAATTACTTGATAATATGGAGCATATTTATTTGGAAGCAAATATTGGTGATGTAATATTGTTGCACAAACACTCTATACATTGTTCTTTACCAAATAGATCTGACGACTTTAGAATAAGTGCTGACCTAAGATATAATATAGCTGGACAACCTTCTGGTAGAGAACCTCTTCCAAATTTCTATGTGAGAAGTAAAAATAAAAAAAATATTCAAATAAAAAATTTCAAACAGTGGTTGGCTCTTTGGGAAAAAGCCAAAGAAAGTCGTGTTGGGAAATATGCTTTTAAATATCCACTGCCAACTTATAAAACAAATAAAAGAGACTTATCAAAATTAATTTAACTTTATTTATTAAACTGAATCCATTTACTATTGTTTTTGCTTGAGTCTAAAACAGTCTCTATAAACCTCATCCCTTCAACACCATCATAAATAGTTGGGTAACAGTCATCTAACTCGTCATATTTTTCATTATTTATTTGAGCATTTAATCTTTTAGAAACATCAGTATAAATATTTGCAAAACCTTCCAAATATCCCTCTGGATGACCTGGCGGAACTCTTGTAACGTCGTTAGCTTCTTTATCTGCACTGCCACTACCTCTTGTTATTTTTTCAGTAGGTTTTCCAAATTTTGTATAATACAAATAATTCGGATCTTCTTGTTTCCACTCTAATCCACCATTTTCACCATACACTCTGATTTTAAGATTATTTTCATTACCGACTGCAACTTGACTAGACCATATCGCACCTTTTGCACCGCCTTTAAATCTAAGCATGATTTGTGCATTATCATCTAATTTTCGGCCTTTCACAAAAGTATGAATGTCAGCTGATAACTCATCCAATTCTAACTCAGTTATAAATCTAATAAGATTAAATGCATGAGTTCCAATATCTCCAATACAACCTCCTCCTCCTGATCTTTTAGGATCAGTTCTCCACTCAGCTTGTTTTAAACCAGTATCTTCAGCTTTTGTAGTTAACCAATCTTGAGGATATTCTGCTTGTATAACTCTTATTTTTCCAAGATCACCTTTTTTAATAAGAGATCTTCCATGTCTTACCATTGGGTATCCAGTATAATTATGTGTTAAAGCAAAAATTATCTTTTTATTTTCTATTATATCTTTAAGAGAATTTGCTTCCTCACTTGATAAGGCAAGAGGCTTATCACAAATAATGTGAATACCCTTTTCTGCAAAAACTTTTGCCACTGGCACATGAAGATGATTAGGAGTTACAATAGAGACAACATCTATTCCATCAGAGCGATCAGACTCTTTTTCTGCCATTTCCTGATAAGTTTCATAGATACGTTCTTTTGACAATCCAAGTTTTCTTCCAGTTTCTTTTGAGTTATTAAAATCAGATGAAAAACATCCTGCTACTAATTCGTAATGACCATCAAGTCTTAGCGCTATTCTGTGAACACCTCCAATAAAAGCGCCTTCTCCTCCGCCAACCATTCCAATACGGATTTTTCTTTGCACTAATTTATACCTAGCATTTTTTTATTAGCTTCAATATCAGCGCCACTTCCTGCAAAATCATCAAATGCTTTTTCTGTAGTGTTTATAATATGATTTTTAATAAATTCAGCTCCTTCTCTTGCACCATCTTCTGGATGTTTTAAACAGCACTCCCATTCAAGAACTGCCCAACCATCATAACCATATGAAGTAAATTTTGAAAAAATTGATTTAAAATCTACTTGTCCATCACCAAGGGATCTAAATCTACCGGCTCTGTTAACCCAAGATTGGAAACCACCATACACCCCTTGTTTTCCAGTAGGATTTAACTCTGCATCTTTAACATGAAACATTTTTATCTTTTCATGATAAATATCTATATGAGCCAAATAATCTAAATTCTGTAAGACATAATGGCTGGGATCATAAAGCATATTACATCTTTTGTGATTGCCAACTTTTTCTAGAAACATTTCAAATGTAATACCATCGTGAAGATCTTCACCTGGATGTATTTCATAACAAAGATCAACTCCATTTTGATCGAATTGATTAAGAATTGGTTTCCATCGATTAGAAAGTTCATTAAATGCGTTTTCGATTAGTCCCTCTGGTCTTTGTGGCCAAGGATAAACATACGGCCAAGCTAGTGCTCCTGAAAAAGTAACATGCCTATCTAGTCCGAGATTTTTTGAGGCCTTAGCTGCCATCATCAATTGATTTACTGCCCACTCTTGTCTTGCTTTTGGATTTCCTCTAACTTCAGGTGCCGCAAATCCATCAAATGCTGTATCATATGCCGGATGTACTGCAACCAATTGCCCTTGAAGATGCGTTGATAGTTCTGTGATCTCGAGATTATGTTTTTTTGTTATGCCTTTTACTTCATCACAATAATCTTTGCTTTCAGATGCTTTCTTTAAATCAATTAACCTACCATCCCAACTTGGAATTTGCACACCTTTATAACCTAATGAAGATACCCACTTACAAATATTATCTAAAGAATTAAATGGTGCATCTTCACCTACAAATTGTGCTAGGAAAATTGCAGGGCCTTTTATATTGTTCATAATTTCTCCCCTCTATTTAAATTTATCAACAATTTTTTTTTATATAAAAAAAATACTAGCAGGCACAACTCATCTTGGGTAGACTATTCTTAAGAAAAATAAACTAAGAGGAGATAAAATGAAAAAAATAATGATTTTATTGTTTGTTTCTCTATTTTCATTCTCTGTAAATTCAAACGCTAAATCTATCACTTTAGGATGGGCCGCTTGGGACCCTGCTAATGCTTTACAAGAATTAACTAAAGAATTTACTGCAGAAACTGGAATAGAAGTTAATTTTGAGTTTGTGCCTTGGCCAAATTTTGCCGACCGTATGTTAAATGAGCTTAACAACAAAGGTAAAACATTTGACCTTTTAATAGGTGACTCTCAGTGGATTGGTGCTGGGGCAGTATATGGACATTACGTTAAGTTGAACGACTTCTTTGATAAAGAGGGAATTTCAATGAGTGATTTCTCACCAGCTACAGTTTATGCATATTCTACTTGGCCTAAAGGTAGTGAAAACTATTATGCATTACCTGCTATGGGAGATGCATTAGCTTGGGCTTACAGAAAAGACTGGTTTGATAGACCAGAACTTAAATCTGAGTTCAAAAAAAAACACGGTTATGATCTAGGGGTTCCTGCAAACTGGAATCAATTATACGATATGTGTACTTTCTTCCAAGGAAGAGAAATTGATGGTCAAAAAAGGTATGGGGCTGCAATTAACACAGAGCGTGGATCAGAAGGTATAACAATGGGTGTTACAGCTGCTATGTATGCGTGGGGTATGGAATATGAAAATCCTAACAAACCATACGATATGGAAGGATATTTCAATTCACCACAAGCTGTAGAAGCAGTAGAGTTTTATAGAAAGTTATATGAAGACTGCGCACCTCCAGGACACTCTGATGCTTACATGGTTGCAAACTTAGATGCTTACAAATCAGGACAAGTTGCATTCCAAATGAATTGGTATGCTTTTTGGCCGGGTGTTTCTAAAGAAGATAGTGATGGAAGAGTTAGTGGATTCTTTGCAAATCCAAAACAAAATGTTGCAGCTGCAACATTAGGTGGACAAGGAATATCTGTTGTTAAATACTCAGACAAACAGGATCTTGCTCTTGAATACATCAAGTGGTTTGCAAGACCAGATGTACAACAAAAATGGTGGGATTTAGGTGGGTACTCATGTCATAATGATGTTTTAAATTCACCATCATTTCCAACATCAACTGTTTATGCACAAGGATTCTTGGACTCAATGGGAATTGTCAAAGATTTTTGGCAAGAACCAACTTTCGTAGAGTTAATGCTTCCTATGCAAGAAGCAATTCACGACTATGTTGTTAATGGAAAAGGAACTGCTAAAGAAGCTCTAGATAAAATTATCGAAGAGTGGGTTGAAGTATTCGAAGCAGACGGAAAACTTTAACATTAATACTTAAAAAAATTAAAAATTAGGGGGGGTCACACCTCCCCTTTTTTTATAAAAAATTCATATGAGCGTAAAAAAAAAATTCAAGGGACTTTCTGATAAAGCTGTAGGTTGGCTTTTTATTGGACCAACTGTACTTCTGCTACTAGCTATAAATATTTATCCACTGGTCTATGCAATCAAAATGTCTTTTACAAATTTTTACGCAAATAAAATTGGAAGAGAACCTCAATTTGTTGGTTTAAAAAATTATATTAAAGTTCTTAATAAAGAAGCGATATGGGAAAAAATGCAAGTTACAGCAAGCTTTATGTTTTGGACTTTATTGCTCCAAGCAATCATAGGTTTAGGTTTAGCTTTACTTCTTAATAGAAAATTTAAAGGTAATGAACTGCTAACCACATTAATTGTTTTACCTATGATGTTATCACCTGCGGTAGTAGGAGTATTTTGGACTTATCTTTATAATCCTCAGGTAGGTCTATTTAATTATGTGGTTAATTTTTTCTATGATTTAGGAAGCTTTGACATGATTGGTTCAAGTACGCTTGCTCCTTGGGCTATTGTTATTGTTGATACATGGATGTGGACACCTTTTACAATGTTAATTTGCTTAGCTGGTCTAAGATCTGTTCCAAATTATTTATATGAAGCTGCAGAGGTTGATAGAGCAAGTAAATGGCAGCAATTTATATATATTACTTTGCCTTCCGTTTTACCATTTTTATTATTAGCTCTGCTTTTTAGAGGGATTGAGAATTTCAAAATGTTTGACATGGTTGTTGAACTAACCTCTGGTGGTCCTGGCTCTGCAACAGAGCTTGCTTCAATTAACTTAAAAAGAGAGGCATTTGAAAAATGGAAAACAGGTTACAGCTCCGCATTTGCTGTTATTCTTTTTGTCACCATATTTGGTTTCGGAAATGTCTACGTAAAAGTAATGAACAAAATAAAGGAACGCTGATGGATACTTCTAGATCATATTTGGAACCTTCGTCTTTTTCAAAAAAAATGGCTGCTGCTATTATCATAGTTTACGCTGTAATTACTTTGATACCAATATCTTGGATGGTAATGACAAGTTTTAAAAATGTTGATAGTGCTATTTCATATCCACCCGAGGTTTTGTTTGAACCATCACTAGAGGGATATGTTAACTTATTTACTAATAGGTCAAGACAATCACAAGAATATCTTGATTCATTGCCTCCCCCAGAAAATTGGTATGAGGAACTAGTTAGAAGCAGAGAGATGGTTATAACAGGACCATCTAAATTTTTAGGTAGATACTCAAATTCTATGATAATCGGATTTGGTTCAACTTTTGCATCTGTATTTTTAGGTGCATTAGCTGCATATGCGTTTTCAAGGTTTAGGGTTCCTTTAAAAGATGATTTATTATTTTTTATTCTTTCGACCAGGATGTTTCCACCAATAGCAGTGGCTGTTCCTATATTTATTATGTACAGAAAATTAGGTCTTGGGGATACTCACCTTGGAATGATCATATTGTATACAGTTGTAAACCTAAGTTTAGCAGTGTGGTTATTAAAAGGATTTATGGATGAAATTCCTAAAGAATATGAAGAAGCAGCTATGATTGATGGATATTCTAGACTTCAAGCTTTCTTTAAAGTTGTTCTTCCACAAGCAATGACTGGTATAGCGGCAACTGCAATCTTCTGTATGATTTTTTCATGGAATGAATACGCTTTTGCTGTTTTGCTAACTCAATTCAATGCACAAACAGCTCCACCATTTATTCCTACAATCATTGGTGAAGGTGGTCTTGATTGGCCAGCAATTGGGGCAGGAACAACTTTATTTCTATTACCTGTTATGATTTTTACAATAATTTTAAGAAAACATCTTTTAAGAGGTATTACTTTTGGAGCAGTAAGAAAATAATGCAAGAAGAAAAGTCATTAATGAGAAAAATATTTAGAAGAGTTTACTGGGAAAACTTATCGACGATATTAATTTTAATTGGAGTTTTCATGTTGTTACAACCATTTGCAATGTGGATGTTTACTTATTCATTTATTGTAATTTTAGTAGGAACTATAGGTTTCATAATCACAAGCCACTTTCCGGATTAATATGTCTCAAATTAAAATAGTAAATTTACAAAAATCTTTTGGAGATTTTACTGCAGTTAAAAATTCTAATTTAACAATTAATGATAAAGAGTTCTTTGTTTTACTTGGACCCTCGGGTTGTGGAAAAACTACAACACTTCGAATGATTGCAGGATTAGAATTACCTACATCAGGTGAGATATATCTTGGAGATGAAGAGGTTGGAATGTTAAGAGCATCAGAAAGAGATATTGCTTTTGTTTTTCAATTGTTTGCCCTCTACCCACACATGAATGTAAGAAATAACTTATCATTTCCTCTCAAAATGCAAGGTTATAAAAAAAGTGATATAAAAAATCGAGTTGAAGAAGCAGCAAAACTTTTAAGAATTGATCACATTTTAAATTCTAACATTTCCTCTCTTTCAGGTGGAGATAGACAACGGGTAGCTTTAGGTAGAGCACTAGTTAGAAGACCAAAAGCATTTTTAATGGACGAGCCATTGGGAACTTTGGATGCTGAATTTAGAGAATTAATGTGTTTAGAATTAAAAAAACTACATTTAGATATTGGAGCAACTACAGTTTATGTAACTCATGATCAATTAGAAGCGATGTCATTAGCTGACCGAATTGCAGTTATGGACGGTGGTGAAATATTACAAGCTGATGAGCCTAATATTATTTACAATAAACCTAAAACTAAATTTGTAGCTTCATTTATAGGATCTCCAGGTATGAATTTTTTTGAAGTTAATGAGGGAATTTCTAAAGATCAATCATTTGTAAATATCGAAGAAGCTAAATTTGATATTCCTAAACAACTTGAGGAATCAAAAGGAAGTAAAAATTTCTTTGGTATACGTCCGGAAAATTTAACTCTTAGTAATAATGAAGGTCTCAAAGGTTCAGTTTTTGGAGTTGAGTATTTAGGGTCAAGAAAAATAATTACAGTTAAAACAAGTTTAGGTGAAATTAAGGTTAAAACAGATATTTCTATTAACGTTAAATTGAATGAAAATGTGCAGGTTAAACCTTTAAATAATAATATTATTATTTTTGACGGTCAGACAGACAAATCTTTAAACAGTGAGTTTATAAAATAATGGCAAAAGTAGAATTAATAAAATTATTTAAAACTTATAATAAAAAAATTAAAGCTTTGGAGGATATAAATCTTACAATTGAAGATGGTCAATTTTTTGTTTTACTAGGTCCATCTGGTGCCGGAAAAACTACAACACTTAGATGTATAGCCGGTTTAGAAAAAATTGATTCTGGAGATGTATTATTTGATGATGAAAATATAACTCATGATCAACCTGCCTCAAGAGATGTGTCTTTTGTTTTTCAACAATACTCTCTTTATCCTCACTATACTGTTTATGAAAATCTTGCTTTTCCTTTGAAATCTCCAATGAGAAAACTTCCTGAGGAAGAAATTAAAAATAAAGTAGAGAAAATTGCTGAAATGCTCAAAATTACAAACAAGTTAAAAAATAAAGCTACTGAACTTTCAGGCGGAGAAATGCAGAGGGTAGCTATTGGTAGAGCTCTGGTTCGTGAACCAAATATTTATTTGATGGATGAACCACTTTCCTCATTAGATGCCAAACTAAGAGAAACCCTTAGAGTTGAATTAAAAAATATTCAACTAAATCTAAACGCAACTATTTTGTATGTTACACATGACCAGGCTGAAGCAACAACATTAGCAGATAAAATTGGCGTTTTAAAAGAAGGCAAAATTGTTCAAATTGGAACTCCTGAAGAAATTTATGAAAATCCAAATTCAATTTATGTATCTCAAAGATTAGGTTCACCAAAAATAAATATTTTACCTGGTTCTTTGTTTAAACTAAACAACATAGCAAAAATTGGGCTTAGACCAGAAAATATAGAATTAGGTAATGGACCTTACGAAGGAAAAGTTATTTCTACAGAAAATTTAGGATCAGAGACTGTTGTAGCTATCAATTTTCAAGACAATGAAATATTAGCTTCAATTCAGGGTATCTATAAATCATCAATAAATGAAAAAATTAATTTTGACATTAATACAAATAAAGTTTTAAAATTTGATAACGGGGACCAAAGAATTTATGAGCGTTAATTTTTTAATTTCTCAAGCAAAGAATATTCAAATAGTCATTGATGAAAATGCAGCAGAAATTGAAGCACTAGATCAAAATATTGGGGATGGGGATCATATATTTAATGTGCAAAGAGGTCTTAAGTTAGTAGTTGAGCTTGAAGATGACATTAAAAACCTACCATTGCAAAAAGGTCTAAATATGATTGCTATGAAAGTCTTGTCAGGTATAGGTGGCTCTTCTGGAGCTTTGTTTGGAACTTTCTTTATGTCTATGGCTAAAACACCAGATCTAGATAAAAATATAGATTTTAAAAAAGCATGTGAAATGGTTATAACGGGAATAAATGCAATGAAGGAAAGAGGAAAAGCTGATGTTGGAGAAAAAACAATGATGGATGTTTTAATTCCAGTATCAGAAAAACTTAATGAATTAAAAAGTGGTAATAGGGATATGAAAGAAGGGTTAAGTGAGATAACACAAATTGCCGAAGAAAGAATGTTAGCAACAAAAAACATGCTTGCTACCAAAGGCAGAGCTTCATTTTTAGGAGAACGTGCCAAAGGTCATATAGATCCAGGAGCTCGTTCATCACAACTTATAATCGATACAATATGCAAATCACTAATTAATAAATAGGAGGAAATATGAAAAAATTTATAAATAATGTTGATGATTTTTTAAAAGAAAGTCTTAATGGATTTGGTAAAGCACATAGAGATATAATCAAAGTAAATTTTGAGCCAAACTTCATTTCTAGAAAGACAAAAACTAAAGAGGGAAAAGTATCTTTAATTTCAGGTGGAGGAAGTGGACATGAACCGATGCATGGTGGTTTTGTTGGCCATGGAATGCTAGATGCAGCATGTCCAGGTTTTGTTTTTTCAGCCCCTACTCCAGATCAAATGCAAGCTGCTGCTGAACATGTGGATAGCGGAGCTGGTGTTTTGTTCATAGTTAAAAATTATTCTGGAGATATTATGAATTTTCAAATGGGTGCAGAAATGTACTCAGGTAAAAATGATAGTATCATTACTAATGATGATGTGGCTGTTGAAGACTCTACGTTCACAACTGGTAGAAGAGGTGTGGCTGCAACAGTTCTGGTCGAAAAGATAGTTGGATCACTTGCCGAGAATGGAGGTTCGTTAGAAGAATGTAAAAAACTTGGCGAAAAAGTAAACACAAACTCAGGAACTATGGGTGTTGCTTTTACTAGTTGCACAGTTCCTGCTGCAGGCAAACCAACTTTTGATATTGGAAATGATGAAATGGAATTTGGAGTAGGTATACACGGTGAACCTGGAAGAAAAAGAGAAAAAATTCAACCATCTAAAACAATAGTAAATAATATGTTGGAAGCTATACTTGATGATTTAAAACCACAAAAAAATGAAAAGACACTTCTATTTGTGAATGGTATGGGCGGAACTCCTCTTACTGAATTATATTTAGTATACGATGATGCTTGTGAAATGTTAAAATCTAAAGGTATTGAAATCTCAAGAAGTTTAGTTGGTAATTATTGTACATCACTTGAAATGCAAGGAGCATCTATAACACTCCTAAAATGTGATGAGGAAATTTTAAAAAATTGGGATTCACCTGTACATACTGCAGCTATGCGTTGGGGTATGTGAAAAGTAATTTACATTTTTAATTAATTTTCGTATTAGAAAGTTCTTATTAAAACTGAACTATGAGTAGTAAAAAAAAAATTTTAATTATTCAGCCTATTCACACTGCGGGTATAAAATTATTAGAAAATAATTCTGATTATGAATTTGAAATAGTAGAAAATACAGATAACGAATTTTTAAAATCTAAGATAAAGGATTGTGATGGTATTTCTATCAGGACTGCAAAACTTACTGGTGAAGTTATAGAAGGATCAACTAGATTAAAAATTATTTCAAGACATGGTGTTGGTTATGACAATATAAACTTAGAGAGCACTAAAAAAAATAATATCACTCTTGCTATTACAGCAACTGCAAATGCAGTAGCTGTAGCTGAACATGTAATGTTTATGCTGCTAAATATTTCTAAAAAAGGAAATATGTATGATGAAACTGTTAAAAGCGGAAAATTCAATGATCGAAATAAATTACCCAAAACAGTTGAATTGTGGAATAAAAATATATTGATTGCTGGGTTTGGTCGTATTGGACAAGCTTTGATAAAAAGATGTCATGGATTTGAAATGAAAGTTTTCGTCTATGATCCATTCGTATCTAAAGAAATAATTGAAAAACACGGTGGTACAAAAGTAGATAGTTTAGAAGATGCCTCGAAAAGCATGGATGCTATATCCCTTCATGTGCCACTAAATGAAAAAACTAAGAATATTATCAATTATGATTTACTAAAAAATATGAAAAAAAATTGCATTATAATCAATGCTGCAAGAGGTGGAATTATAAATGAAATTGATCTAGATAAAGCTTTAAATGAAAATTTAATTCTTGGAGCTGGTTTAGATGTTTTTGAGATTGAGCCACCTGACTCAGATAATCCTTTACTTAAAAATAATAAAGTTTTTTTAAGTCCACACACAGCTGCATTCACAGAAGAATGCATGACTAGGATGGGAAAGGAAACAATTCAAAATATTATTGATTTTTTTGATGAAAAGCTGGAAAAATCAAAAATTGTTAAATTATAGAATATAAAAATTAATATTTTTTATAAATATTAATTCCACTCTTACTCAAGGTATCTACCAGATAATTATAACCAATTTTTGCGTATTCAAATGGATTAGCTTTTGCAGGATCTTGTTCTGCTTCAACAACTAGCCACCCTGAATAATTATTTTTTTTTAAAATGTCAAATAATGGCTTATAATCTATACACCCATCACCTGGAACAGTAAAAGCACCTTCTAAAAAAGCTTCTCTAAAGCTAAAATCTTCTTTGAGGGATTTTTCTAATATATTTTTTCTTATATCTTTACAATGAATATGAATAACTCTTTCACCGAAATTTTTTAAAATTTCCAATGAATTTCCTTGTGCAAATAGCATATGACCAGTGTCTAGAGTCAATTTAACGGTATCATCAGTATTTTCTAACAACCTTACTGTATCATCTTGACTTTCAATAACAGTACCCATGTGATGATGGAAAGCAAGTGGCATTCCTTCGTCCTGAAGATATTTTCCCATTTCTGAAATTTTTTCATAATACTTCTTTGATTCCTCTAGATTCATTTTTGGCCTTGTGGACAATTTTTTATTTGGATCTCCTTGAATTGAACCAGATACTTCTGCAAAAACGATACAAGGTGAATTACAATCTTTAAACAGTTTTAATTGAGCTTGAATTATATTTTTTTCTTCATCTACTGTATTTGTTCGTAAATTTGCTCCATACCATCCAGAACAAAGATTTAAATTAAATTTGTTTAAAATCGGAATTAACTCTTCAGATGTTTTAGGAAATTTTCCTCCAGACTCAATACCTATAAATCCTGCCTGTCTCGCTTCAGATAGGCATTGTTCTAATGGTGTTTCGCCTCCAAGTTCAGGCATATCATCATTACTCCAGGCTATTGGTGCAACTCCTAATTTTACAGTCATAACTTTACTAAAATTTTTATATTAATATTTATTCATAGATTATGGTTTAATTAGCATCAAGAATTTTTTATTTTAAATGGTACATTGTTTATATTCAAAATGTATCTTGATTTTAATTTTAATTCTGTTCTATTTTATTATGCTAAATTTTTCTCTAATAGGCGCAGGTAGAATTGGAAATTTGCACGCAAAAATTATAAAAGCACACCCAAAAACTAACCTTAAATATGTTTATGACATTAATTCTAAATTAGCAAATGATGTGGTTAAATTAACTGGCTGTACAAAAGCTAAATCCCCAGAGCAAGCAATTAATTCAAAGGATATCGATGCAGTATTAATCGCCTCAGCTACACCAACACATACTAAATTTATAACAATTGCAGCAAAAGCAGGAAAAGCAATATTCTGTGAAAAGCCAATTGATTTGAATATTAAAAAAGTAAATCAATGTGAAAAGAATATTAAGAGTTATAAAGTGCCAATACAGATTGGATTTAATAGAAGGTTTGACTTAAGTCACGCAAAGGTACGAAAAGCAAGATTAAATAAAGAAATTGGTAATTTGGAAATGGTTGTTATAACAAGTCGTGACCCTCTACCACCGAGCATGGATTATTTGAAAGCTGCGGGAGGATTTTTTAGAGACACCACAATTCATGATTTCGATTTAACAAGGTTTATATTAGGAAATGATCCTATAGTTCAGATTTCAGCATTCGGCGAAGCTAAGTTTGATAAAAATGCAAAAAAAATTAAAGATCAAGACACTGCTATGTTTATTTTGAAGTCAAAAAAGGGAGTGTTAATTCATATAAATAATTCCAGAAGAGCTGTATATGGATATGATCAAAGGCTTGAAATCTTTGGAAGTAAAGGAATGGTAATATCAAATAACCAAGTTCCAAATTCAGTAGAAAAGTTTACAAGTAAATCAACAAATATAAAAGATCCAATTCATTTTTTTTTTATGGAAAGATATAAACAGGCATACAAAGATCAATTTAATGAATTTGTAAAATGTGTATTAAAAAAAACAAAACCCAAAGTTACTTTTGAAGATGGAAAGAATGCTTTAATTATTGCAAATGCTGCATACGCGTCTCTTAAAAGTGGGAAAGTTGTTAAAATAAAATTTTAAAATGAATAGTTTTTCTTTAAAAAAAAATAAAATTAAAAATACTGGCGTTGAAGTCACTGAATTAAGTTTTGGTACATCTTCATTAGGAAGTATGCCAGATACTTATGGATATGAAGTGCCAGAAGAAAGAGCTTTAGAAACTCTGAACAGATTTTTTAAAGGGCCAGTAAATATGCTTGATACATCAAGAAATTATGCAATGGGAGAGAGTGAAAAAAGAATTGGGCTTGCTATTAAAAAACTTGGAGGATGGCCAAAAAATTTTGTTTTATCAACTAAAATTGATAGGGATATGAAAACACTCGTTCTTGACAAAAAAAGAACCAGAGAATCTATTGAAGAGAGTTTAAAAATAATGTCAGTAGATAAAGTAGACTTACTTTTTCTTCACGATCCTGAATATGTGAAAGATATTGACGATATTAAAAAAAAGGATGGTGCATTTGATGAATTGTTTAAATTAAAAGAATAAGGACTAACAAAAGCTGTGGGTTTAGCCATGGGAAAAATAGACATAATGTTTCCAATGATTAAAAATTGGGATTTTGATGTTTTGATAAATCATAATAGGTACACATTGCTCAATAGAGAAGCTAACGATATGTATGATTATGCATACAATAAAAATATAGCCATAATAAATGCTGCTCCTTATGCAGGAGGGGTTCTAGCGAAGGGACCTAGTAATTTCAAAAAAATAACTTATCAAGATGTTTCAGAAGAAAAATTAGCACCAGCTAGAGAAATTGAGAAAATTTGTAAAAAATATAATATTGAAATTGGAGCAGCAGCATTACAGTTTTCGCTGAAAGATGAAAGAATTGTATCCACTCTCTGTGGAGTAACAAGTGTCAAAAGTATTGAAAAAAATCTTGAGTGGGCAAGTACTAAAATTCCTAGTGAATGTTGGTCTGAAATATTGAGATTACCATTTTCAAATAAAGACCCTGAAGCAGAAAGAATTTATACACCTGGTTAATTATTGTTAATAAAGTTTTATATAAACACATTGTACATTTTTTCAATTTTGTTAAGATTTTATTAAAATTAGTTGTATAACAACATAATATAATTCAAATTTTATGAATATTCTAAAAGATAGTTTTGGGAGAAGATTTCCTTATATAAGATTGTCAATTTCTGATGTTTGTAATTTTAAATGTGGATACTGTTTGCCCAGTGGTTACAAAATAGATAAAAGTGATA
>CACKIQ010000013.1:0-15000 GCA_902600245.1 uncultured Pelagibacteraceae bacterium
CTATTAAATTATTCCAGGTTTTTAAAATTTTAACTGATGATAAATCATCATCAAAATAAACTCTTTCTTTTAAAAGTTTCAGATTTTCATCGATTTTACTTTTTTGATTTTTGTTTAAAATTTTTTGTAAAATATTTTCTAAATCATTAAAGTTATTTACCTCATAGCCAAATAGATTATTAAAATAAGTTGTAGAAGTTTTATTTTCACTATCATTCAGAAAAATTATTTCTTTTTTCATGGCTGCCGCTTCAACAGCTGTTAGACACCCAAGGTGCATTAGAGCTTTACAATTTCTTATCCATGAATTTGCATTATATTTTTTTTCTATAATTAAATTTGGATATTCACCAACAATATCTTTCCATGCTTTTATTGACTCACTGGGGTGTGGTCTTAAGATAAAATTTTCACTTTTGAATTTTTTTAAAATTTTTCTTAATATTTTTATGAAATTTCCTAAAAGCTTTGTTTTATTTGCATATGCTTCATAAGCAAAATATTCATAATCATTATTATCTTCGTCTTCAAAATATGCTAATCTAAGATTCAACATTTGTGACCAAATTGGCTTTTCAGCAAGACATGTTCCAAAATTTGAAGTGATTAAAATATAGTCATCTGAATTCTTAATTGATTTATTTTTATAAATTTCGCTAAATCTATCTTTCCATAAATCAGCTCTTGGACTTCCTGTGTTAAAAATTTTATTTTTATAATTAGCAAACTTATTAGAAATCTCTTTTGAATCGAATGGACCCCATGTAAAAACTCCATCTAAAAATTCAAAGGTTTTATCCGAATAGCGTAATTTCAAAAAATCAAAAGGTTTAGAGCCATCAAAGTTCTTTTGTTCAATACCTGCCTCTTCATCTTGTGAGGTAATTATAAAATTGTTTTTTTTTAAATGCTCAAAAAATTCTAAATTATTTTTTTTTGGTACAGCAAAAGTGTGATGAAAAACTCCAGTTTTTTCAGTATTTTCTTTAATGAATTTCACTGTATCTCCAAGATACACTTCGTGCCCATCCTCTGCAGCAAGCAAACCCAATAGTAATCTTGAGTCTTCTTCTCTTTTGCTAACTTCAATTTGAAGAAAGATCTTGGTCATAATTTTATATTTATATGGAAATAATTTAAATAACTAGTAAAATGTTAAAAACCTCTATTACTTAAAACATTGAAAAATCTTTTTTTATTGATTGGAAAGTTTCCTTATAATTTTAAAATAAGTATATGTTTGCAGATTGTATATAGCATTATAATAATGCTTCTAGAGGTTATAAGTATTAGTCTTATAGTTCCTTTATTGAGTACAATCGTAAATCAAGAGAATTTTTCAAATATAAGTATTATTAATTCTTTTATACTTGATAAAATTTCTAAATTTAATCAAGAAAATTTAATTTTGCTTTTTTTAGGTTGTTTTTTAATTATTTTTATAATGAAAATATTATTTAATATTTTTGTAATTTATTCTCAAAATAAATTCTCTGTGGAAGGGTATCAGCTGTTATCAAATAATCTTTTGAAGAAATATATTAGTCAAAATTGGAATTTTTTTACAAAAGTAAATACAGGGAACCTAATAAGAAATGTGATCAATGAAACAGGACATCTACAAAGAAATATAATTTATGCTGCTATAAAAATATTATCTGACTTTATTATTTTAGCTGGAATACTAATTTTGTTAGTATTAGTTGAGCCACAAATTACAATTATTACTTTTGTTTTTGTTTTTTTAATTTCCATTTTATATAAATTTTTTACAAAAAAATATGTATATAAACTTGGATCAAATAGACAGAAAAAAGCTGGAGAGCTTAACAAATTACTAATAGAAGTATTTGGATTAATTAAAGATATTAAATTTTTAAACAAAGAGGCATTTTTTTTAAATAAATTTTCATCACTAATGAAAAATTTTACAAACTCTATAAAATATAGTTATATAGTTTCTCAGCTACCAAGACAAATTATTGAAATATTAATTTTAGTTTCAATTTCATTTTTGACTTACTATTTGCTAATAATTAATGAAACAAAAAGTGATGCAATTGTAACTATTGGATTTTTTTTGATAGCAGCATATCGTATAGCTCCATCTATAAATAGCATAATCTCGCATTTTAGTTTATTTGATTTTTCAAGAAGCTCGTTAGAGCTTATATTGAGAGAAATAGACAATATTAAATTTGATAAAAAATTAGAATTAAAAAATTTTAAGCCATTAAAATTTAATTCTGAAATAAGTTATGAAAATATAAGTTATTTTTATGAAAAAGATAAAACTATCCTTGATGATATTTCTTTCAAAATAAAAAAAAATGAAGTTATTGGAATTAAAGGGGACAGTGGTTCAGGAAAAACAACCTTAATCAATTTAGTTGCCGGTTTAATCAAACCTAAACAAGGTAAAATATCAATAGATAAATCTGAGGTAGATTATATTAATTCAGATTATCAATATTCAGTAGGAATAGTGCATCAAGATATATTTTTAATAGATGACTCTATAAAAAATAATATAGCAATAGGTGAAGAAAACATCGACCAAGAAAGACTTAATTCTGCAATAAAAAAATCTAATTTAGATTATTTTATAAATAATCTTGCTGAAGGTATTGAAACCAAAACAGGCGAAAAAGGTGTAAAAATTTCAGGAGGCCAAAAACAAAGAATAGGTATAGCCAGAATGTTGTACTTTGATGCAGATTTACTTATTCTAGACGAAGCAACTAATTCTTTAGATGCTGAAACAGAAAATAATATTTTAAAAACGATAAGAAATTTTAGAGAAAACAAGTCTATAATTATAATATCTCATAATGCTGATATTTTTAATTACTGTGACAAAGTTTACAAAATACAAAATAAAAAAATTACTGAAGAAAAATAATTTATTTATTCAAACCAATAAGTATCTGATTAAAATTATCTAAATATCTGTCTATTATTTTTTTGGTATGAGAAGTACTTACATAAATACTATTTTTAGAAAGAATTCCTCTTTTTAAAAATAAATTAGAAATATGGTTGACGAAATCTTTTTCTATATTTTTATCAAAATTAAATTTTATAATTGACTTAAGACCACTAAACTTAATTGAAAAGCCATTCATTTTGGTAATTTTAGATAAATTTGATCTTAAATAATTTCCTTTATCGGTTATTAATTTCCAAGATTCTAATCTTTCCATTTCATTCAAAGTCGCAATGCCTGCGGTTGGACCAATACGATCGGTCCAGTATGTGCTACTAATAAAAGTTTTGCCGATGGAATTCATTACATCTTTTTTTCCAAGTATTGCTGTGATTGGATATCCATTACCTAGAGCTTTTCCGAACATTGCCATATCAGGATTGATTTTATATTTAAGATGAAGACCTCCAAAATTTTCTCGGAAACCTGAGGTGCATTCGTCAAAAATTAGTACAATACCCTTCTTTTTAGTAATCTTTCGAATTTCTTTTAAAAAATTTTTATTTGGATCAACATCTCTTTTTACCTCCATAATAACTGCAGCTATATCGTTGTTTTTATTTACTAAATTTTTAAATTTTTTTAAATCGTTAAACTCAAAAGTTAAAATTGAGTCTTTGAGTTTTTTTGGAACCCCTGAAACTTTTAAATTTTTTGATAAATGATTATTTAAATTATTTTTATTTGATAAATTAGCTGCCAAATACCAGTCATGCCAACCATGATAACCACATGCTAAAATTTTATCATTACCAGTAGAAGCACGAGCCAACCTAATAGCAATAGAGTTAGCTTCACCACCAGTTCTTGCAAATTTACATGCTTCTGACCATGGGTGTAAATCTATCAATTTTTCAGCCAAATAAACGTCTTCTTTATTATTTAAAGTGCAAATATTACCATCTTCAATAACTTTTTTTATCTGCTTATCGATAGTGTTATTTGCATAACCTAAAATATTTGTCCCAACACCCATCAACGAAAAATCTAAATAACTCTTATTATCTATATCCCATATTTTACAGCCTTTTGCTTTATTAAAGTAAATTGGCCATTTATTAGTCAAATAAAAATTTGGTCTTTTTGAAAGAAGCATATTACCTTCTGGGATAGAATTTTTAGCTCTTTTCCAAAATTTCTGATTATTATTAATTATAGATCCTTCGTCTCTTTTAATATGAGAATTTATTTTAAATATTTTTTTATTTTTCATATATAATTTTATAATGTCTTCATAAGTAAAATATATATTAGACTTAAATAAAATTTGAACTTTTTTAAGTAATTTGTAATCATTTTCCTCATCTAAAGTTAATCTTAAAAATGAATAATTTTTTTTGCTTTCAACATTTATTATATTAAAGTTTACTTTATTTTCTTTTATATAGGTTGTTACATGTTCTCTATAACCTTCATGCTTCCTTGAGTAATCCCAAGCTTTTTTTAACGATTGTTTAGTAAATATTTCAATATCCATCCCATCTGGGAAAGTTGGCACCAAAGTATTACTTAAATAATCACATCTTATTTTTAAAAATTTATTAATAAAAGAATCAACAAGTTTATAGTCAACAAAAGGACAATCGGCTGTAATTCTTACTACAATATCAGAGGAATAACTTTTAGCACATTTATAATATCTATCAATCACATCATATTCGCTACCCTCATATATAGGGGCTTTAATCGATACAAGGTGTTTCTTGAGCTTTTGAGCCTTTCCTTCTTTTGGAATTGCAAAAATTATCTCATCTAAATATTTTGATTTTTTTAATCTCTTATTAATCAACTCAACAACAGAATTTTTTCCAAGTTTTCGAAGTACTTTATTCGGTAATCTTACCGAACCTTCTCTTGCTTGAATAATTGCATGAATTTTTTTATTTTTTTTCACTTGTTTTCCAATAATAAGGTTTGATTAATTTTTTTGGATAATCAAAATTAATAATTTTATCAAAACTAATTTTTTTTTTACTTTTAAAATTAATAAATTCACCTAATTGGTTACAAGTTTGAAAACCTACAATAATTTTTTTAATATTTTTAAAGCTACAAACATACAATAAACTAGCATTATAAATAGATATATTATTTTTTAAACTCCACATTTTCAAATGAGAGAAATACTTACTCCATTTTACAAAATAGTTTGGAAGATTATTAGGATCCATCAAAAGCAAACCTTGGAGGAAAATAGATCTCGCATGGAATTCTATTTTCTCATCTTCTAAAAATTTTAAAAAATTATTTTTTATCATTGAGTTATCAAATAAATTTACAGGTCCTTGAACAATATTTGGCTTAATTATTTCTCGAAAATTATAAAATTCTTTTTGATGATAAATTGATAAACCAATTTTTTTTGTTAATTTTTTTTTTATTAAATATTCTAATGTGTTTTTTATTTTATTTTTATCTTTTTTTTTAAAATTAATAAAATCATGAATTAAAACTCCATAGAAACGTTTTATTTTAAATTTATTTAAATCTTTTTTTAATTTTTTTTCAATAATTTCCAAATAATCTTTTTCTTTAAAATATCTATAAGGAATTTTGGTTATAATGTTTATATTATTAAAGTTAAAATTAATTTTTTTAACTGAGACACTCAAATCGTAGTCAAAAGCTGTATCTAGATAATTAATTTTACTATAGTGAATTAGTTTAAAAATTTTGTTAAGTTCATAAAAAGAAATTTTCTTTTTAGTTTGATTAGAAATCCCATATGGATTGCCAAATTGTGCACCTCCAATACAAATTTTTCTTTTATTCATATTATTTTTGATTTAATAATGTGTCTCAAGTCCAACTCTACTATAATACTTATGAATTTTGTAATAAATAATGAAGGAAAAAATATTCATAATTTAGCAAAAGAAATATTTTTTATAAATCGAAGTATCACTGGCAAGGGAGTAAGAGATACGCTAAAAATAATTAAAAAAATTTTACCTAAATTAAATTTATATGAAATAAAATCTGGTTCAAAAGTCTTCGACTGGACTATCCCACTTGAATGGAATGTAAGTGATGCATACCTAATTTCACCGCAAGGACAGAAAATATTAGATTTTAAAAAAAATAACTTACACTTAGTGGGCTATTCAATTCCCATAAACCAAACAGTAAGTTTTGATAAACTTAAAAAACACCTACATTTTAAAAAAGATTTTCCTGATGCTATTCCTTATGTCACATCTTATTACAAAAAAAATTGGGGCTTCTGTATATCTTATAAGGAATATAAAAAACTAAAAAAAGGAAATTATAAAGTAGTAATTAAATCATCCCTTAAAAAAGGTTCTCTCACTTATGCAGATCTGCTCATAAAAGGTAAATCTAGAAAAGAGATTTTATTGACTAGCTATACTTGTCATCCATCCATGGCAAATAATGAAGTATCAGGAATTTGTTTATTGACCTATCTAGCAAAATATTTATCAAAACAAAAAAAATTAAGATACTCTTATAGAATAGTATTTCATCCAGAAACCATAGGTGCAATTACTTATATTTCAAAAAATTTTAAAAAATTGAAACAAACGATAGCTGGTTATGTTTTATCCTGTGTTGGTGACAATAAAGATTTTTCATTAGTGAAATCAAAAACTGACGATTGTTTATCAAATAGAGTGGCTGAAAATATATTAAAAAATTCTTACCCAAATTTTAAAAAATATGAGTTTATTGAAAGTGGCAGTGACGAAAGAAGGTATTGTGGTCCAAATATAAATCTACCTGTTGCTAGTGTTCTTCGGACAAAGTATGGATGCTATAAAGAATATCATACATCAAAAGATGATTTAAATTTTATATCTCCCAAAGGTTTCCAAGGATCTTATGAGGTATATATAAAAATAATAAGTGTAATTGAGAAAAATTACTTTTATAGATTAAAGACAAAATGTGAGCCAAATTTAGGCAAAAGAGACCTATACCCAATAATAAGCAAATGGCCTGACCTTAAAGCTGAAAAAAAAATATATAACCTAATGCATTTTATACTTTATGCAGATGGAAAATTAGATTTAGTGCAGATAGCTGAAAAATTAAATATTTCAGCTTATGAGCTAATTAATGTGGTAGACTCGTTAACAAATAAAAAATTATTACAAAAAAAGTCGGTTAATTTATAATATTTATTTAATCTATGATTTCATTAAAACAAAAATTCGAAAATAATGGTTTTGTAATAGTTAGAAGTTTAATTAATAAAAAATTAATATCTTCATTTATAGATATCTATAATACTGATTTTCTTAATTCTGAAAATAATACATATGCAAAAATGAATTCTCAAAGTATTGGTAAAAAAAAGGTAAACAAATATGGATATTTACAAGATCCAATTGCAGATATTCATTGTCTTAGTCTTAATAATAAAAAGTACAATAATTTTGTTAATAAATCTTTAGATATTATACTTAATAAAAAAATTCTTAAAACTTTGGAGAAAATAAATAGTTTCCAAAAGCATAACCTTATGATGTCTATGATGTTTGATCAAAATGTTGGTACGCCTCCCCATCAGGATTGGTACTATCTTGACTCATTACCTAATGGAAATATTACAGGAGTATGGATAGCATTAGAAAACATAGATTATAAAGCCGGCAAATTTTTTGTTGTTCCTGGATCAAATAAAATGATTTTAAAACTAAAAAAAGATGAAGTCAAAAAGCCAGATTTATACGAAAAAAAAATAAAATTACTTTTAAAGAATAAAAAATATAAAATATTTGTACCAAACTTAAAGAAAGGAGATGTTTTATTTTGGAACTCAGGAACAATTCATGGTTCAAAAAAAACAGTCAATAATAAATTTTCAAGAAAATCTTTCACAGCACATTTCTTGCCATCTAAACTTAAATTTGTGACAAATAGGTATGAAAATAAAATTAGGAGGGTTGAATTTTTTAAATATAAAGATCAATATTGTAGGATTACAAACTCATACAAAAATATAAAGAAAAAATCTTTTAAAAGATCATTAAATTCTTTTAATAAATTTTAAAACAGTCAAATATTCTTTAGAAAGTGATAAATTGTTGGAACTTTTATTTTTAAAGCTTTCTCAATTTTATTTGATGACATAGCCATACCTGACGGTCTATTATTCTTAATAGAGTTATTTTTTTTATTAGTAATTAAGCTAGCTCTTAGTTTTTTAATTTTTGCTACTTTTTTAGCAAACTCATATTTACTTATAACATTAGGAGACCCAAGATTGTAAATTCCATAAACCTTTTTTTTAATAATTTTATTAATTATGAAACCAATATATTTTAGATTTACAGGGGAAAAAAAGACATTTTTAGAAACCGCAAACTTTTTATTATTTTTAAGATTTTTTATTATCCAGTCTGAATAACTAATTTTTGATTTTATTAAAGATCTACCAAAAAAATTTGTTCTCAAAACTGTAGATTTGTCGTAATTTAGAGAATTTCTTTCTCCAACATACTTAGTAATCGAATATACATTTGTTAGGTCTACATCATTTTCAAAATTTTTCTTTTGAGATGGTGATTTATTATAAACATGATCAGTAGAAATTTGAACAAAATGAGTTTTTAATTTAAGTTCTTGAATAGAATCTGTGATTAAAGTTATAACTTCAGCATTCAATAATAATGAATTATCTATATGCTTTTCACATTTATCTACATCGGTTAGTGCTATACAATTAATTATAATATTTGGTTTAATTTTTTGAATTATTTTTTTTAATTTTTCTTTTGATATTTTTTTTATTATAAAATCTGCTTTTTTTCTGTGTGAAGTAGTAAAAACTTTAAATTTTTTTTTTAAAAAGTATGACTTTAATTCTGAACCAAGAAGCCCACTTCCTCCAAAAATTAAAATTTTCATTTATTTACAAATCTACAAAATTTTTCTTTATATTTGTTGATTTTATAAAGTCTTCATTTGTTCCTGATGAATAATCAAATTTTTGTCTTAATGATTTTCCTTTTTCCTTAAGATCATTTTCTAAATATTTGTGATTTTTTTTCAAAATTTCTATTTGTGGTTTTAATAGGTAAAAATCGTTAAATTCCACTACATTGTCATCCTTTGTAAACATAATTTCATGAATTTTTTCTCCAGGAGAAATTCCAATTTCCTTAATTTTTGCAGAGGTATCAAATGCTGGGACTAAATCTTTAATTTTTATTGAAGGTAGCTTTGGTACAAATATTTCTCCACCTTTCATCCTGATAAAATTTTTTATCACAAAAGTTATTGCTTGATCTAATGTTATAAAAAATCTGGTCATCCTTTTGTCAGTTATTGGATAAGTTTTTTTATTTTGATCTCTTATCTTTTTAAATATCTCTATTACCGATCCTCTTGAGCCAAAAACATTACCATACCTTACAACTGAAAATGACAAATTTGCTTTTCCAACTATGTTATTTGCAGATATAAAAAGTTTATCAGCCGCAAGCTTTGTTGCTCCATATAAATTAATTGGATTAACAGCTTTGTCTGTAGAAAGAGAAATTACCTTATCTACTCGATTATTTATGCATGCTCTAATTACATTATTACTTCCATTAATGTTCGTGCTAATGAATTCCATTGGATTGTATTCGGCTATACTAACGTGTTTTAACGCAGCTGCATGAACAACGAGATCTATATCTCTCATAGCAAAATTTAATCTCTCGTAGTCTCGAATATCTCCAAGAAAATATCTCAGATTTTTAAACTTAGAATTAGAAAATTCAGGAGATTTCGACATGAAGAACTGTTTTTGTTCATCTCTTGAAAAAATCACGATTCTTTTTAATTGAAAATTTTTTAATAAATGTTTTATAAAAGATTTACCAAACGACCCAGTGCCTCCGGTTATTAGTATAGATTTATTTTTAAAAAAAGATCTTAATTTTTGGTTCATTTTTATAATTTAATAGAGTATCTATTGTAATAATTTATAATACTTGATTAATTAATTTAATATACAAATAATAAATTCATGAAAACGAAATTCAACAATATATCTGTATTTAATAAAAAAAAAACTTACTTTATAGCTGATATAGGTGCAAATCATGACGGTTCTTTGTCCAGAGCTTTGAAGCTAATTCGTTTATGTGCTAAAGCTGGCGCAAATGCTGCAAAATTTCAACATTTTAAAGCTGAAACTATTGTTAGCGATATAGGTTTCAAAAAATTAAAAAAATTATCACACCAAAGTAAATGGAAAAGTTCAGTCTTTGACACTTACAAAAAAGCTAGCATTAATCCTGATTGGACTAAGAAACTTTATCTGGAATGTAAAAAAAATAAAATAGATTTTCTTACTTCTCCTTATGATACGGAGTATGTGGATATGGTTAATAAATATATATCTGCTTATAAGATTGGTTCAGGTGACATAACATGGATAGAAATTATTAAACAGATTGCAAAAAAAAATAAACCTGTGATCTTAGCTACAGGTGCATCTAGTGATGTGGATGTTGAGAGGGCAATTAAGGAAATTATCAAATACAATAAAAGAATTATTTTAATGCAATGTAATACAAATTATACAGCAGGAAATGAAAATTTTAATTATATAAACTTAAATGTTTTAAAATACTTCAAAAAAAAATATAAAGACAAAATAACACTAGGATTAAGTGACCATACTTTAGGACATACCACAGTGCTTGGAGCCATAACATTAGGAGCAAGAGTGGTTGAAAAACATTTTACGGATAATAACTTAAGAGTTGGTCCAGACCATAAATTTGCAATGAATTTTAACACTTGGAAAACAATGGTAGAAGAATCACGTAATTTAGAAAACTCGTTAGGAAATGGAATTAAAAAAATAGAATACAATGAAATAGAAACAGTTAAGGTTCAGAGACGATCTATAAGAGCTACAAGAAATTTAAAAAAAGGTATAAAAATAGATAAAAAAGATATCATTATGCTGCGCCCTTGTTCCAAACTAGGAATTCCTCCATACTTATCAAAAAAAATAATTGGTCGAAAAATTACCAAAATGATTTTGAAGGGAGATGAAATAATTTGGTCAAAAATAAAATAATCGTTCTTGTACCTTGTCATAATGACTACAATTCACTTAAATCTATTATTATTAAATTAAATAAAAGATTCAAAGTAGTTGTAGTTGATGATCATTCTTCTGATAATACGCCTTTATTAAAAAGAGAAAAAATACACTATATTAGAAACTCAAAGCAACAAGGATATGAGCAATCATTAATTAATGGATTTAAGTTTATAATCAAATACTTTAAAAACGCAAGATATATAGTCACTTTTGACGCTGATGGAGAACACAGTATAAGAGATTTATTGAAAATTCAAAATAAAATAAACAATAGTAAAATCGATTTATTAATTGGTAATAGGGACAGAAAAAATAGAATCATTGAGATTATTTTTTCTTATTATTTTAATAATTTTTTTAAAGTTAAAGATCCATTTTCTGGACTAAGAGCAATTAAGATTTTAAAATTAAGTAAAATTATTAATAAATTGTCTAACGATAAATATTTGGTAGATATAATATTTTATTTCCTTAAAAATAAATATTCTATCCATAACATAAATGTTAACTCAAAAAAGAGAATGGGAAAATCAAAAGTTGGTGGATTAATTAGCGTTTATATAAAAATGACAAAAATATTTATTTATTTTTTAAATAAAAATTAATTTATGAAAAAGTTTAGTGTTGTAGTTTGTTCAAAAAATGAATCTAAGAGAATTTTAAAATGCCTTAAAAGCATAAAAAATAACAAGCCTAATGAAGTTCTTCTAGTAGATGACTCTAATGATAATACAAGACAAATTGCAAAAAAATATTGTAATAGAATAATTAGTGGTGGATCTAAAGGTTTATCGTTTGCAAGACAAGTTGGTTTAGACAACGCTAAATATAATTATGTTGTTATGATTGATTCTGATCATATTTTGAAAAAAAACCAAATAAAAAAACTATTAATAGAAATGCAAAAATTTAATTTTGATATAATCCAAGCTCAAATAAATATAATTAAATTAAATTTTTTTACAAAAGCAGAAAATGAAGGTTACAACCTAATACACAATTTACCAGGTCAAAAAAAAATGATTGGGACTGCTCCAGCTATTTTTAATAAGTTAAAATTAAAACACATCAAATTTGATAATAAAATTACTAAAACAATAGATGATACAGATTTTTATTATAGACTTCATAAAAAAGGTAAAAATAAGTTTGGTATAGGTCTTACTAAAATAGATTGCTACCATGAACCTAGTTTTATTTCCTATATTAAAAAATTTTATTGGTACGGTAAAGGTGATGCAGAATTTTGCTTCAAGTATAAAAATAAAATACTATCAATGTCTTATCATTTAATAATAAGATATATATTTATATATTCATTAAAAGCCATAGTTTCATTTAAATTTATTGCAATCCCTTATTTTATAGTTCAAGGTTTTATCAGAGCAATAAGTTTATACCTAAACCTTTTTCGATTGATTGTAACCTAATCAAACCATTTCTTTAATTGCAGATAATATATTTTTTTTGTTTTTAAATTTAAAACTTCTTTTTAAATATAAACTTTTTCCCAAGTAAAATTTTTTATTATTTTTTGGGCTGGGTAAAGAATTTAGTTTAGTATTTGTTGTTTTTAGCAAAAAATTAATTATTGAGTTAATTTTAGTCAATTTTCCAGATGACAAAATTATCTTATCAATCCTTTTATTAGAAAGGGCTATTTTTACTATTGCTCTGCATATGTCCTCTGCGTGAGATAAATCTAATTTTATATTTTCCTTATAAATTTTTCTAATAAATTCAAAATCTTTAATTTTAATTGATTTAATTATTCTTGGTATTAAAAAATTTTTATTCCTATATTTAGAATCATGATTAAAAAGTATTACAGTACAGAAGTTAGTATTATTTTTTTTAGATAATTTTGATAAGTACTCGTGACAAAAAATTCTAAAAAGACCATAGCTTGAAGTTGATTTGAAGGGTGTTTTTTCATTTATTTTTTTTGCATTATAAAAATCATACATTTTAGATGATCCAATATTTATTATTTTTATCTTATTATTAACCTTAATCAAAGTATTAACTAAATTTTTAAAAATTTTAATATTATATTTATAAAAAGTTTGATTATTAATTTCTTTTGTTGCGTTAATATTCTTAGATGCAAGATTTATTAAAATATCAGGATTTATTTTATTTAATAATTTTCTTAAGCTTTTAATATTTTCTAAGTTATTTTCGAAAATTTTAATTCTAGGATTGTTAAATAATTTATGATTTTTTAAATTTTTTTTTTTAACAATTCCATAAATTTTAATTTTTTTTTTTTTTAAAATTTTTGAAAGTAATATTCCATCTTGACCATAAATTCCTGTGATTAAAACTTTTTTGTTTAATCTCATTAGATAATTAAATCTTCAAATTAAGTTTGGTCCCGTTTTCAAAATATTGATATTCATTTAAAAATTTATCAGCTATTATTTTATGGGTGTTTCTGTTTTGAACATATGATTTAGTTACTTGATTATTTTGACCAATACTAATACTTAATATAGCTCTATCCATAGGATTTTTATAAATTAATTTTGGATAATTAAATTGTATAAGTTTTTCCAAAAAAACTGGTAAGTATAATTTTTTAAAATATTTCATTCTAATATAATTGCCTGCGTGAACTGTCCTTGGACTCCAAAAAACTAGATCACCAGCATCTATAGGTAGATTTGTTCCTATAGGAAGGACTGGAAGTAAATTTTTTAATCTAATATCATTTTTATCTAAATTTTTACTAAAAAAATATTTCACCTCTTTGGGAATATTTGAGCGTGGATTTAAATAAAACTTGTAATTCCAAAACCTGTATAGCGTTTTGATGTGTGAACCCTTTATAAATTTTGTACCATAACTATACTTACCATGATCTTGAAAATATATGAAACATCTTACAAAATCTGGATTTATTGGATTTAAAGTTTCATGCATTGGACTCTTACCAAAACTTTTGATATCAAGATGCCACCATTTTGAACCTGTATCATATCTATACTTACAATCAGATTCGCCTATGTAATAAAATTGTTTATTAAATATGTTGTTCACACTTTCGATAAATCTATTTAAAATCTTGTCACCATAAATTATTTTTTCAATAATATTATTGTTTTTGGTATTATGATATTTCTTAGTGATTTCATTCCTTATTTCAATTAATTCATTTTTTTTTAAAAAATTTTTAATTTTAAGGAAACCGTTTTTTTTAAAAAATTCTAATTTTTCAGAATTATACATTTGAAATCCCTGCACAGTAATACTAATTTAGATTGAATTTTCTAAGATATTCTGACCCATAAAGTGAAAAGTGAGTTCTATCTATATACATCGGTTGTTCTTTATAAAAAAAATTACAATTTGTTTTAGTTGGACAAATATACTTATTAATATCAACATAAATAATATCTTTAAATTTTTTATTTAGTTTTATTTTCAGTTTATTATTTATTTCATCATGTGTATCCTTTTTTTTATTAAAATACTCATTAATTTCTTTATTATCTGTGCCAACTTTATGAATTGCAGATAAAATATGTGGTACAGAAATTTTTCTTGAAAAAATGTAAAGATTATTAGTTTGTTCTAATTTTTTTATTAAATTGTCCAAATTATAAATCTCTTTTTCATTCCACATATAAGAAATGAAAATAGAGTCCACTCTATTTAATTTCTGATAATTTTCTAAAAATAAAAATGGTTTATTACACTCGTTATATAATTTATTTTGCCAGTTATATTTGTTAAATATTTCAAAAATTTTTTCTTTAAATATAGAAATCTTTCTTGTTAGTATTTCTGAACAATCCAAATTAGAAGGTATATATATGTAATTTTGTTTAGGGTTAATAAGTTTTAATGAAAAAAATATATCTTGTGCATGACTATCGCCCAAAATAACTATAGCATTATTAGATTTGGGGTTGCTTGGAGTGTAAGGGTAAGTTAAATT
>CACKIQ010000013.1:20000-21202 GCA_902600245.1 uncultured Pelagibacteraceae bacterium
ATGCTCCACTACTTGTGCGGGTCCCCGTCAATTCATTTGAGTTTTAACCTTGCGGTCGTACTCCCCAGGCGGTGTGTTTATCGCTTTCGCTGCGACACTGAAAATAAATTTCCAACGTCTAACACACATCGTTTACGGCATGGACTACGAGGGTATCTAATCCTCTTCGCTACCCATGCTTTCGTTCCTCAGTGTCAGTAATGATCCAGAAAGCTGCCTTCGCAATTGGTATTCTTTCTAATATCTACGAATTTCACCTCTACACTAGAAATTCTGCTTTCCTCTATCATACTCTAGCTGAAAAGTTTTGATGGCAGTTCCAGAGTTAAGCTCTGGGATTTCACCACCAACTTTTTCAACCACCTACGAACTCTTTAAGCCCAGTAATTCCGAACTACGCTAGGTCCCTTCGTATTACCGCGGCTGCTGGCACGAAGTTAGCCGGACCTTCTTATTCGGGTACAGTCATTTTCTTCCCCGACGAAAGAGCTTTACAACCCAAAGGCCTTCTTCACTCACGCGGCATCGCTGCATCAGAGTTTCCTCCATTGTGCAAGATTCCCCACTGCTGCCTCCCGTAGGAGTTTGGGCCGTGTCTCAGTCCCAATGTGGCTGATCATCCTCTCAAATCAGCTATTGATCACAGTCTTGGTAGGCCATTACCCCACCAACAAACTAATCAAGTGCAGGCTCATCCAATGGTGCATAAAGCTTTCTCCGTAAAGACTTATCCGGTATTAGCACAAGTTTCCTCGTGTTATTCCAGGCCAAAGGGCAGATACCTACATGTTACTCACCCGTCTGCCACTAAGTATTGCTACTTCGTTCGACTTGCATGTGTTAGGCGTGCCGCCAGCGTACGTTCTGAGCCATGATCAAACTCTCAAGTTTAAAAACGGCGCACACTAGCTTCCATATAAATTCTAAGAATAAAATTTATATGATGTTGAAGTGTGTACGACAAATTTTGGTAACCTTAACCGTCCACACTTCTCTTCTTAAATTTGTACTTTTTAAATAGCTAATTGAGCTAAAAAAGCTCAATAATCCTCTATTTTTTATTGTTACTACAATAATTATTTGAGAAAGTTCAGTGCTTATAGGCTAAATTTAAAGGAAATCAAGCATTTAAGATCAAAAAATATCTAAAAAATGACCCGTTTTAAAGGGTTTTTTTTGATTTTTAACAACCTGTAATCTAA
>CACKIQ010000014.1 GCA_902600245.1 uncultured Pelagibacteraceae bacterium
TAAAGCTCATAAATTCTTGCTCAGTAATGTTTTGTGTTGGGGAATAAGCATTGGTCAATAAAGATATGTGCATTATGTCAGATGCATCTTCTGAAAGGTTGAAGTTATTAATATTCTCAAATAAATTTTTTAATTTAGTGCCATCTGAGTTTGACCACATATCCATACTTAAGCCGTATTCACTTGGATCATATAACCCAACAATTTTAATTTCTTTTGATGAAAATTCTTTATCTAGTTTAATTGTATCTGTTTGTTTATTTATTTGTAATTCGTAAACACTATTTTGAGTAGTGAGACTAGAATTTTCACTTGAAATATTTGTTTCTGAAATAACCTGATTATCTTTTTTTTCTATATTCCAAATATCAATTGGTTTCTCTTCTGCAAATACAGGTATAAAAAAAATAAGACAAACTAAGGTAATTGAAAGAATTTTCTTATTTAACAATTTTAAAATTTTCATTTGGAATAATTTTTTCGATTTCTTTTTTAGGTGCAGGAAAATCAATTGTACTTAGAAAAAAAATAATACCTAAAATAACCCCTAATCCGATTATAGATTTAATCACAAGTCCTATGATACTTGCTTTGCCTGAACTTGTGTTTTTAATGAATTGCATATACTTTTAGATAATTTCAAATTAAGACATATTTATGTTTTTTCAATAAAGAAACTTATGAATTCAAAAGAAAATCTAGTTTTTTTGGGGATGATGGGTTCTGGTAAGAGCTCAATTGGATCTTTAGTAGCTAAGAAATTAAAATTAAATTTTATCGATATCGATAAAGAAATTGAAAAAAATTTAAACATTACAATAAAAAAAATCTTTGAAGTTAGGGGTGAGAATTATTTTAGAAAAATTGAAGAACAAACAACTTTAAAAAAACTTAAATTAAGCTCTACTGTGATTTCACTTGGTGGGGGAGCTTTTACAAATAACAATATTAGGAAAGAAATTTTAAAAAATCATTTATCTTTTTGGTTAAATTGGGATGATAAAACATTGTTAAATAGAATTAAGAACAGTAAAAAAAGACCATTAGCAATTAATGCAACAGATACTGAATTAATTGATTTAATTAAGAAACGATCTAACATTTATTCTAAAGCTTCATATGAGATAAAGTGTGATAATCTTACTAAAGTTGAAATAGTAAAAAAAATTGTAGAAATTTATGAAACAAACTAGATTGAATATAGTAACTAAAACTGAAAAATACCCAATAATTATTGGATCAAATTTGACCTTAAATGTATCAAAAATTTTTAAGTCAAATTCAATTGATTTTGATAAATGTTTAATTGTTATTGACAAAAATGTTCCAAAAAAATTTGTCTCAAATATTAAAAAGTCTTTTAAAAATAAAAGTATTTTTGTGTTATTTTTTAATGCAAGTGAAAAAAATAAAAATATTAATAGCGTTAACAAAATTCTAGAAGTTTTATTAAATAAAAACTTTTCAAGAAATGATGTTTTAATTTCTTTAGGGGGAGGAATTACAGGCGATGTAAGTGGTTTTGCGGCTAGTCTTTTCAAAAGGGGCCTAAAGTTTGCAAATATTCCAACAACTCTTTTAGCTCAAGTTGATTCATCAATAGGCGGAAAAACTGGAGTCAATTCTAAGTATGGTAAAAATTTAATAGGAAGTTTTTATCAACCATCATTGGTTCTCTCAGATATTCAATTTCTAAAATCTTTATCAAAAAGAGAAATAGTTTGTGGATATGGAGAAATATTGAAGCATTCATTAATTGATAATAAAAATTTTTTTAATTTCTTAAATAGAAATCTTAAAAAAATTTTAAATCTTTCATCTCCATTTATTGAAAAAGCAATTTATGAAAGTTGTAAAATTAAAAAAAAAATAGTTGAAAGAGATGAAAAAGAAATTGGATTAAGGAAAGTGTTAAATTTTGGTCATACATTTGCGCATGCTTATGAGGCGGGCTTAGGGTATAGTCATAAACTAAATCATGGTGAAGCTGTGATACTTGGAATGAAGACAGCACTTAATTTTAGTTTAAGGGAAAATTTGCTCAGTAAAAATCAATATAATTTAATTATAAATCATATTAATAGTTCTGGTCTACCTTCTTCAATAAAAAAATATTTTTCAATAAAAGATTTAAATAAGATTTTATCTTTTATGATTAAAGATAAAAAAAATAATTCTGAAAAAATCAATTTAGTTTTATTAAAAAACATTGGTAAGCCAATTTTCAACAAACCATTCTCGAAAAAAAAGGTGAATTTATTTTTAAGAAAATTTTTAATTAATTAAAATCTGGATTGAATGAATAAATTCTTTTAATTCTTGGTCTAAGATTTTGTAAATTTTTTTATTACTTTCAATTTTATTCATTTTTTTTAATTCATCAGAAATGATAATTATTTTTAAATGATATTTTCCTTCTTGGTTTCCTTTATGATTTTTATGAAGAAAAGATTTGTCTTCAATATTTATACTGTCAATATTTATTTGATTAGATAATTTTTTTTTTACAATTGTAATTAACTGATTTATATCCATATATGTTATTATATATCATGAAAAATATTTGTGACTGGAATAATTGTAATAAAATTGGTGAATATAAGGCGCCAGTTGAAAAAGATAATAGTAGAAAATTTAGAATGCTTTGCCTTGATCATGTTAAAGAATTTAATAAAAATTGGAACTATTTCTCAGGAATGAACGATGACCAAGTAATAGATTTTTTAAAATCTGATATGACTTGGCATAAACCTACGCAAAGCTTTAGCTCCTCAGATAATTTTTTTAAAGTGTTGTGGAATACAACATTGAGAGATGAACTCGACAAAGAAAAAATAAATGGAGATTATAATCATATGCGTCAATTTAAATTTGATCATAAAGACATAAAAGCTTTTGGAATATTGGGGGTTTCTGTGGGTTTAAAATGGAAGAAAATACAAGATAAGTTCAAATTGCTTGTGAAAAAATTTCACCCTGATATGAATTCTGGGAACAAAAAATACGAAGAAAAACTAAAACTTATAACATTAGCTTATACTCAGTTAAAAAATACTTATAGAGAAAAAATTGACACCAAATATTAATACAGAACCGGATATTAAAGTCTCATTAAAACAAACTTTTGGAATAGATTCAGAGATGGAAGTAGACGCATTTTCAAAAAAAAATGAGTATGTTCCAGATATTGATAAAAACTACAAGTTCGATAGAGATACTACTTTAGCTATAATTTCGGGATTTGCCTTTAATAAAAGAGTTTTAGTGCAAGGATATCACGGGACTGGTAAATCTACTCACATTGAGCAAATAGCTGCAAGATTAAATTGGCCTTGTATCAGAGTAAATTTAGATAGTCATGTTAGCAGGATAGACTTAATTGGAAAAGACGCAATAGTGCTTAAAGATGGTAAACAAGTAACTCAATTTAACGAGGGTATATTACCATGGTCAATTCAAAATCCAGTTGCACTTGTTTTTGATGAATATGATGCTGGTAGACCTGATGTAATGTTTGTAATTCAAAGAGTTTTGGAAGCTGAAGGAAATTTTACATTATTAGATAAAAACAAAGTTATTAAACAAAATAAATTTTTTAGATTATTTGCTACCTCAAATACTGTTGGACTAGGTGACACTACTGGTCTTTATCATGGTACTCAGCAAATTAACCAAGGTCAGATGGATAGATGGAATATTGTTACAACATTAAACTATCTTAGCCTAGACAAAGAAATGGATATTGTATTGTCTAAAAATAAAAACTTGAATAATGCGAGAGGTAAAGAAAAAGTTGCTAATATGATAAAAGTAGCATCTCTTACACGAAAAGGATTTATAGCAGGAGATATCTCAACAGTAATGAGCCCTAGAACTGTACTACACTGGGCAGAAAATTCTGACATTTTTAAAGATACTGGTTATGCTTTTAGAGTAACTTTTCTAAATAAATGCGATGATATTGAAAAAAATACTATCGCTGAATATTATCAGAGATGTTTTGGAGAAGAATTACCAGAATCTTTAGTTAATATTCAAATTTAAATGAGTGCTAAAGATTCCAACCTTAAAGAGAAATTTAGAATTGCTTTAAATTCAACAGCAAAAGTAATTTCAGATGATTTTGATTTTAATAAAAAAAAATTAGAGGACAAAAAAACCAAAGATGTTATTTCATTAGAATTTGATAATCTTAATAATCCAAGTGATTTTATAAGACTGCGTGCTGAAACTGATTCAAGTGCACTTAAAAAAAAATTTTCTGATGAATTAATTTACAAAAAAAACTTACCTAATAATACTTCTTCTAGATCACTTTATAATATTGCTGAAAAGATAAGATATGAGGCCTTAGGTGGTCAGATGTTAAAAGGAATAGAAAAAAACTTTCGCGAAAACTATTCACAAATAATTAATCTCAAAAGAAAGGATCAATTAAAAACAAAAGAAGATGTACCTGTAGCTGAAGCTTTTGAGCTATATATGCTTAAAAACTTTCATAATATAAAGCTAAATACTCTAACTTCTAGAATGTTGAATTTTTGGGAGAAAGACTTTGAAAATTCTATTGAAAAACACAAGGAATTTTTAATGAATAATCTAGAAGATCAAAACATCTATTCTTCAAAGTTTTCTGAAATATTAGAAGAAATGGATATTTTTCAAAGTGATGAGGATAACGAAAAAGAGGAAGAAAATCAGGATCAAGGACAAGACAATCCATCAAATGATGATCAAAACAGTGATAAAGAAGATAACAAAGATGAAAACAATGACCAGGAAACTCAAGCCTCTCTAGATGCTGATTATAGCATTGATGAATTTAACTTAGATGAACAACTCAACGATGTCGAGTCTGATGAACAAAGTTCAGAACAAGTAGTAAAAAAAAGTATAGATAATATTAATATTGATTACAAAATATTTACTACACAGTATGATGAAATAGTTAAAGCTGAGAATTTAGAAAATGCTGATGAAGCAACTAAACTAAGAAAAAGTTTAGATCAACAGTTAATTGGTTTCCAAGATGTTATAACGAAATTGGCAAATAAGCTTCAAAGACAATTGCTTGCAAAACAACATAGAGCTTGGGAATTTGATTTAGAAGAAGGCTTATTAGATAGCTCTAAACTTCCAAGAATTATAATGGATCCTTATAATTCTTTATCTTTTAAAAAAGAAAAAGACTTAGATTTTAAAGACACAGTAGTAACTTTATTGATCGATAATTCTGGATCTATGAGAGGAAGACCAATTACTATTGCAGCTATTTGTGCGGATATCTTGTCAAGAACTCTAGAAAGATGTTCTGTTAAAGTTGAAATTTTAGGTTTTACAACCAAAAACTGGAAAGGTGGACAAAGCAGAGAGCTTTGGACAAAAAATTCAAAACCTAAAACACCGGGTAGATTAAATGATTTAAGACATATTGTATACAAAGGTGCTGATACCCATTGGAGGCAGGCAAAAAATAATTTAGGATTAATGCTTAAAGAGGGCCTGCTTAAAGAAAATATCGATGGAGAAGCAATATCTTGGGCTTACAATAGAATAAAAAAAAGAAAAGAAGAAAGAAAAATTCTGATGATTATTTCTGATGGTGCTCCAGTAGATGACTCAACACTTTCTGTAAATTCTGGAGATTTTTTAGAAAAACATTTAAAAAAAATTGTTAAATTTATTGAAAATAAATCAGACATTGAGGTTCTTGCGATAGGAATAGGACATGATGTTTCGAGATATTATAATAAAGCAATTAAAATTACAGATGTAAATGAATTAGGTGATGTTATGATCTCTCAATTAAGTTCATTATTTGAAACAAAAAAAAAATATCATTAAATATTTAATAATTCTTTATTCTTCCATCTAATATTAACTTCAGCACCAGTTCTAGTTTTAGAATTCCTACAATTCACTGATGCAAAATTTTTCTCCAATAAAGTTTTTCCAATAAATAATCCAAGGCCTAAACCCTCTTTTGATTTATTTGTAGAATAACTAGATTTTAAATATGGTTCTCCAATTTTTGATATAATATCTCTAGGATATCCGTCTCCATCATCTTCTATTGTAATCTCAGTAAATTCACTGTCACTTTTTAAGTTAACAAATATATTTTTTTTGGCAAATTTATTAGCGTTACCAATGAAATTTCTTAATCCATAGACGATTTCAATTGATTTACTTATTTTTTTTGGATTTGAGTCCTGATCAAAATTAAATATAAAATTTTTTTTACTAATTTCTTTAAATGATGAGAGAATTTCTTTTAAATATTCTCGAAAATTAATATCTTTATCGATAAATTCGTCTTCTTCAACGGGGTTCAAAGTTAAACGCTTTAAAATTTTATTACATCGATCAACTTGACTATTTAGTAATTCTATATCCTTTTCAATATCTTTATGGCCTTTAAATTGCTTCATTAGATCATGAGCAATGATTGTTATTGTAGAAAGAGGAGTTCCCAAAGAATGAGCTGCAGCTGCAGCTTGACCACCTAAAGATAAAAGCTCGTGTTCTTTAGCCATAACCTCCTCCATTTTTCCTAATGCTTCTTTTCTTAATCTTGATTGTGTGCCAAATAACATTGCAAAATAGTTCAAAAACACAAGTGCAATAATCAAAGACGCTGGAATAGAGTAATAAAAATAATGATTATTATGAAAATCACCATTTAAATTAATTGGCAAGTCTTCATAAACAAAAGTTAAAAATATAATAATAATCATTGTTAATATAACTAACAAAGTGTTTGTTCTGAAACTTAAATTTGACGAAGAAAAAACACTTGGTATTAATATAAAAATTACAAAAGGATTAGTTATTCCTCCTGAAAAATAAAGTAAAGCTCCTAATTGTAAAATATCAATTAGTAAGAATAAAAATGCAGATCTGTCTGAAAGTTGTGTTTTTTTATAAATAAAAATCAAATATAAATTACTTAATGCACCAAAAAATATTATTATATTTGATGTAACAAAATCAAAATTTGAGTTTAAAAAAAAATGTACAAAATTGACTGCTATCAATTGTCCAATTATACCAATCCATCTTAAGGTTATATAAGTTGATTTTTTGAAAGAATGGTGTTTTGAAGTTTCAAAAAACTTCATTTTTAAATATCAAGATTTCTTACATTAATAGCATTGGATACAATAAAATCTTTTCTTAATGCTACATCATTGCCCATCAAAGTATGAATTAAACTTTGATCTTTTTTTAAGTCTTTCGAGTATTGTACTTGTAACAAATTTCTAGTATCTGGATTAAGTGTGGTGCTCCATAACTCCTCAGGATTCATTTCACCTAGACCTTTAAATCTTTGGATATTCATTTTTGATTTTTCCAAATCAATTTTTTTTGAATAATCTTTAGATCCTTTTTTAATTTTTTTTAACTCCTTATTATTATTTAATATGTAATCTTCTAACTCTTTCTCATCTTTAATATAAATACCTTTAGAGCCTTTGTTAATTTTAAATAAAGGAGGTTGTGCTAAATAAACGTGACCATTTTCAATTAACTTATTAAATGGTTTATTATTGAAAAAAGTTAAAAGAAGGGCTCTTATATGAGAGCCATCTACATCAGCATCCGTCATAATAATAATTTTTCCATATCTTAAATCTTTTAAATCAATTTCTTGTGCTTTTGGGTCCAAACCTAGAGCATTAATCAATGTAACTATCTCATTTGAAGAAATCATTTTGGACAAAGCTTTTGTTCTCTGATCAGAACCATTTCCATTACCATTGCCGTTTTTCTTTACATTAAGATCTTCTACATAAGTATTAAGTATTTTTCCTCTAAGCGGTAAAACTGCCTGATTTGCTCTATTTCTTCCTTGTTTAGCAGACCCGCCTGCTGAGTCTCCCTCTACAATAAACAATTCTGTTCCCTCTTGTTTGCCAATTTGACAATCAGCTAATTTTCCAGGCAAACCACTTAATTCAAGGGCTCCTTTTCTTCTAACATTTTCTCTTGCTTTTCTCGCAACATCTCTAGCCATTGCTGCTTGAATAACTTTAGCTAAAATAATTTTTGCAATTGATGGATTTTGATCAAACCAAATAGATAATTTTTCATTTACAAGTGTTTCTACAATCATTCTTACCTCTGATGAAACAAGCTTATCTTTTGTCTGAGATGAAAATTTTGGATCAGGGATTTTAGTTGAAAGTACACAAGTTAAACCTTCTTTGATATCATCACCTGAGATTGCTAATTTACTTTTCTTAAGTAAATTATTTTCATTAGCATATTTATTAATTACCCTGGTTAATGCACTTCTAAATCCTAATAAATGAGTTCCACCATCTTTTTGAAAAATATTATTTGTATATGGGAAGATATCTTCCACATATCCTGCATTCCATTTTAAAGAACACTCTAATTCAACATTATTTTTTTTACCTTCAATATAAATTGGTTTTCTAAATAAATCGTTACCGTTTTTATTTTGTAGTTTTTCTCTTTTTTCATCTAAAAAATTTACAAATTCAAGAACACCACCGTCAAACTTAAACTCTGATGTTTTTTCTTTCTTTTGACTTGCGTCAGTAAATATTATTTTAATTCCTTTGTTTAAAAATGCTAATTCCCTCATTCTTTTGATCAAAATATTTGCACTAAATTTTGTTGAAGAAAAAATTTCTCTAGATGGTAAAAAAGTTATTTGCGTACCAGAATTTTTAGCTTTTCCTATCACTTTTAATGGTGCTTTTGCATTACCATTTTGAAATTCTATGTAATATTTTTTTCCATCTCTATATATTTCTAGCTTTAATATTTCTGATAATGCGTTAACAACTGAAACACCTACACCATGTAAGCCTCCTGAAACTTTATAAGAGTCGTGATCAAACTTTCCACCAGCATGAAGTTGGGTCATAATTACTTCTGCCGCTGATTTTTTTTCCCCTTTATGAATATCAACAGGAATACCTCTGCCATCATCACTTACTGTGATTGTGCTGTCAGAGTTAATTTTTACATTGATATTTTTACAATATCCTGCTAACGCCTCATCAATAGAGTTATCAACAACTTCATAGACCATATGATGCAAACCTGTTCCATCATCTGTATCTCCTATATACATACCCGGTCTTTTTCTGACCGCTTCAAGACCTTTTAAAACCTTGATGGAGTCTGCCTGATATGTATTTTTATTTGTCATTTTTTTAATATTGGAAAATAAAAAATTATAACATTTTTTATAAAAATTGCTGATTTATCTTAACAAAAAAACTGTGGATTGCTAAAATAACCCTTGAAAAATAAAGCTCATTTAATGGCGGAGAGAATGGGATTCGAACCCATGAAAGAATTTCTCCTTTACACGCTTTCCAAGCGTGCGCCTTCAACCACTCGGCCACCTCTCCTGATAGATCTATAAAATAAATTCATTAAATTTTTCTTTATTTTCTAAGATATACTTAGGAAAATTTTGGTCTAGTTTAACAAATTTATATTTATGTCCTCTTTCAAATAAATCTTCCTTATTTTTAATTTTTCTTTTTATTACGTCTACAGAACTATATTTTTCTGAAGAAAATTCTGAATGAGCAAAAGTTTTTAACTTTAGTGAAATTTCTTCGGGTGTCATTATATTATTAAAATGCCATCCCGCATCCTGAAATATCTGAATATTTTTTTCCTTATCAAATCTATAAAAGTTGTAATTTAGATTTTTTGATTTTACTTTCTGTCTCATAAAATCAATAGATTTAAGATTTTTTTTTCTACAAACTCTAGAACCTTCCCATGGTGATTCATATGAATTATATAAATTAAATTTATAATTATAAAAATTATGTAAAAATATTCCATATTTTTTTTTTAAATTAAAATTATTTAACAATTCAGGTTTTATAATTTCATCTGGATCTGAAAAAAAAATGTAATCATCTGGTTTCGCAAAGTCTAAATAATCTAGTAAATATTCTCTTTGTATGGCTTGGTTCTCCCATCCATTGTTTTTTTTTGGAAAAGGATTCAGGTTTAAGAAATATTTAATTTTTGATTTATCATAGTAATCCTTCCATCTAAATTTTTTTCCTTTTTTGTTACCTTTATGATCAAATTCAGACTCACAAACTACAAAATGATCAACCTTGTCAAACAATATATTATATCTTAATTCAAACATTAAATTGTTATCAAAAAAAGTAATACAATCAATAATCTTATTTTTAATCATTTAACCACTTCTCTAATATTTCTGTATTAATTTTTGTTTCCATAATTGAAACGCCAGGAAATGAGGGTTTATTTTTTCCCTCAAAAATATCTTTACTAATTTTTTCAATTTCATAAGAGTAGATATTTTTTTCAAATTTATTCTTTATTATTTCTTTTTTATCTTTAGTATTTTTCATTATCTCAGTTTTACCTGTCCATGTATTTTTAATTAGTAAATATCCTTTTTCAAAATTAATAATTGTGTCTGATCCAAGAGATTCTTTAAATGATGATCTTATTTTTGAGATAAAATTTTCATCAAAACAAATATCTGCTTGTGCATCAATATCTACACCCATGTATCCATCTTCTCTTTTAATGTTTTTTAATTTAAATTTTTTATAATTTGTTCCTTCTGATAAAGAAGCAACTAAAACACTAAAAGATACAGGATAACAGCCTAAATCTAAAATACATCCTCCACCTAAATTTTTGTTAAATATCCTATTATCTAAATCGATTTTTTTCTTTTTCTTAAAAAAAAGAAATTTTTTTTTTGTGAGTAAGTTTTTACAAAAAAAAGACTCCATAGAAATTACTTTTCCAAGTTCTTGGTTTTTTATAATTTCAATTGTTTTTAGAATTTGAGGATTATATCTGTACATATATCCTTCTGCAAAAAATAATTCTTTATTTAATAATTCATCACTTACTATTCTAGCATTTTCAAAATTAGTGAGTGCCGGTTTCTCAACCAAAATTTTTTTATTACTTTTTATTGCTTTTATTATCCATTCATAATGTAAATTATTTGGCAGAGCTATGTATACAACATCTACATCCTTACAATTTAATAAGTCCTCATATCTTTTAAAAATATAATTATTATTTATTTTGTATTTATTTTTAAAATATTCTAATTTAGATGCGTTTAAACTTGAGATTGCCAAAAGTCTTGCGTTATTAACATTTAAAAATCCTTCTGAAAAACTTTGGGCAACATTTCCTAAGCCAATAATTCCCCAATTTATTTTTTCCATAAATTATTCTTTTTGTATTTTTAAAACTCCTATAAATGCTTCTTGTGGAATTTCTACTCTTCCAAATTGTTTCGATCTAGCTTTTCCTTTTTTTTGTTTTTCTAAAAGTTTCCTTTTTCTGTCTGTTGCTCCTCCACCATGAATTTTGGTTAAAACATCCTTTTTAAAACCTTTTATTGTCTCTCTTGCAATAATTTTACCTCCAATCGCTGCTTGAACTGGGATCATAAAATTATGTCGAGGAATTAAATCTTTTAATTTTTCACAAACTTCTCTTCCAGTTTTTTGAGCAAAATCTTTATGAATCATCATAGCTAAAGCATCAACGGGTTCTCCATTAACTAGTATTCCTAATTTAACTAAATCTCCCTCTCTATGTTCAATTATTTCATAATCAAAACTAGCATATCCACTAGTCATTGATTTTAATCTATCATTAAAGTCAAAAACTACTTCGTTTAAAGGTAACTCATAATTCACGACTGCTCTATTTCCTGAATAACTTAAATTAGTCTGAATTCCTCTTTTATCCTGACACATCTTTATAATTGAACCTAAATATTGGTCAGGAGTAATGATTGTTGCTTTAATCCATGGTTCTTCGATATATTTTATTAAAGTTGGATCAGGTAAACTTGATGGATTTTGGAGATCAATTACATTTCCATTATTAAGATGAACTTTGTAAACAACACCTGGTGTAGTTGTTAATAAATTAACATCAAATTCTCTTTCCAATCTTTCTGTCACGATTTCCAAGTGAAGTAAGCCTAAAAATCCACATCTAAAACCTAATCCTAACGCAGAAGATGACTCTGGTTCAAATGAGAAACTTGCATCATTTAATTGTAATTTAGCTAAACCATCTTTAAGTTTTTGAAACTCAGAACTGTCTACTGGAAATAACCCGCAGAATACTACCGGTTTACTTGGTTTAAATCCTGGCAAAGCTTCATTTAAAGGTTTTGAGGCATCACAAATTGTATCTCCGACTTTTGTTTCAGATAAAACTTTTATTCCTGTTGTAATAAATCCTATTTCACCTGTCTTTAATTCATTTATGTCTACTGGTTTTGGAGTAAAAACCCCAACTTTTTCTACAATATATTCTTGATTAGTAGACATCATTTTTATTTTCATATGTTTTGAAAGTTTTCCATCAATTACTCTAACTAATATTACGACACCTAGATATGTATCATACCAACTGTCAACTAATAAACATTTTAGATCCGCTGAGCTTACTCCTTTAGGTGCAGGCAATGTTGCAATTATTTGTTCTAAAATATCTCCTATACCTTCACCAGTTTTACCAGAACATGGAATTGCATTTTCAGTATCAATTCCTATTACTTCCTCTATTTGTTTTTTTGTTCTATCTAAATCTGATGCAGGTAAGTCAACCTTATTTAAAACTGGTACTATTTCATGATTAGTATCTAAAGCTTGATAAACATTTGCTAAAGTTTGAGCTTCTACACCTTGTGTACTATCTACTATCAAAATTGAACCTTCACATGCGTATAAGGATCTACTTACTTCATAACTGAAATCTACGTGACCTGGAGTATCAATAATATTTAAAATATAATTTTTTCCATTTTTGGCTTTGTAATTTAATTTTACGGTTTGAGCTTTAATTGTGATACCTCTTTCGCGTTCAATATCCATAGAATCTAAAACTTGAGCTTTCATTTCTCTTTCAGTTAATCCACCACAACTATGAATAATTCTATCTGCTATAGTAGATTTTCCATGATCAATATGCGCAATTATTGCAAAATTTCTTATATTATCGATCGAACTCATTAATTATTTTAGGAACGAATCTTAGCACCAGTTTTAATTTCAACTGTTTCTATTATTAAATTATTAGTTTTTTCTAAATCATTATCCGTTAATGTTCTTTCTAATGATTGAATAGTAACGCTTATAGCAACTGATTTTTTATTTTCAGGAATATTGTCTCCTTCATAAACGTCAAATACTTTAATATTTGAAATTAGATTTTTATCAATATTTGATATGACACTTACTAGATCTTGCACACTTATTTTTTTATCAACAATAAACGCAAAATCTCTTTCAGATTTTTGAAAGTCAGATACTGAATATTTTGTTTTTTGATCTTTTAAATGTTTTTTTGGCAATTTTAAATTATCTAGAAATATTTCGAATCCTACTAAAGACTCTGTTTTAATATCTAGCATTTTGATAATGTTTGGGTGAATTTCGCCAAAATAAGCAGCTACCTTATCTTTTCCCTTATTTAAAAATATTCTGCCTGATTTTCCTGGATGATAATAATTTGGGGCTTCATCATCTAAGTAAAATTTTTCTGATTCATAACCAGCTTCTACTAAAGTTTGCACAACATCTCTTTTAGCATCAAAAACATCTATATTTCTTTCTTTTTCAATCCATGAAAGTCTAGATTTTTTTCCAGCTGACAAACCACAAACAACTGTGTTCTGTTCTCCAGGTTGTGAACCATAAAATATTGGACCTATTTCAAATATTGATAAATCTTTTATTCCTCTATCTAAGTTTTTACTCATGTACATTGATAAATTTGAGAAAATAGAATTTCTTAATACTCCCAATTCAGAGCTAATTGGATTTACAATTTTTATTTCTTTGCTGGCTTCCTTAAAGTGATCATTATATTTAGCATCTGTAAAAGACCAAGTAATTGCCTCCAAATACCCTTTGGATGCTACTGCTCTTTGAAGAAAGTGAAATAACTTTTGAGTTGGATTTAAAGTGTTTTTTGATCTTTCTTTAATAGGATTTTCTATTTTTATTTTTTTATAGCCACTAATTCTTACAAGTTCCTCTACTATATCAATTTCTTGAACAATATCTGGTCTCCAAGATGGAACAGATAATTTAAAGAAGTTTTTTTCTTTTTTAAATTTAAACCCAAGTCTTTCTAAAATGATAATCATTTCTTTGGTTGAAATTTTAAAACCAGTAATTTTTTCAAATGTTTTTGGTTTAAATATTATTATTTTGTTTTTATAAGACTCGTTTTTTTGAATATCTGTTTTACTAATTTCACCGCCACAAATTTCCTTTATTAAAAAGGCTGCTTTATTTAAGCCATCTTCAATAGATAACTGATCAATGCCTCTTTCAAATCTAAATTTAGCATCTGTATCAATATTCAATATTTTAGCAGTTTTTCTAATTGATCTTGGATCAAAATAAGCCGACTCTAATAAAACATTTTTTGTGTCTAACTCTGTACCAGATCTTGTTCCTCCAATAATTCCACCCAAGCCTAAAACACCTTTATTGTCACTTATTACACACATCCCATCATCTAGCTTATAATTTTTGTTATCTAGAGCTGTAAATTCTTCTCCTGATTTTGAATTTCTAACAATTATTCCTTTATCAATTTTGTCAGCATCATATGCATGCAAAGGGCGATTAATATCTATCATGACATAATTTGTAATATCTACAATTGCAGATATTGGTTTTTGACCTATTGAAATTAATTTATCTTTCAACCATTGAGGACTTTCTGTATTTTTGACATTAGTTATCAAGCAGCTACCAAAAGATAAACACCCTTGATTTTTTTCTTTTGTTATTTTTACTTTTAAGGTCTGTTTTTTATTAGATTTAATTTTTTTAAATTTTTCTGGTTTTAATTTTCCAAAACCTGCAGCTGACAAATCTCTCGCTATCCCCCTGACACCAAGACAGTCCGGTCTATTTGGTGTAATTGATAAATCGATAATATTAGAACTTGTTTTAGAAAAGTAACTTTTTCCAATATTTTTGGAATATTTAGATGATGATAGCTCAGTGATTCCATCACTTTCATCTGATAAATTTAATTCAGATTCTGAACAAAGCATTCCATAAGATGTAACATTTCTTATTTTAGCAACAACGAGTTTAGTTTTGTTTTTTGGGATTATTGCGCCTGGTGGGGCATATACAGTAATAAGGCCCTCTCTTGCATTTGCAGCACCACAAACAACTTTTTTGATTTCTTTATTACCAACATCAACATCACAAACTTTAAGTCTGTCTGCATTAGGATGTTTTTCTGTTTTTATAATTTTTGCTACCTTGAATAAATCTAATCCCTCTGACAAATTTTCTATACTCTCAACCTCAAGACCTATGTCTGTAAGTTTCTCAAGAAGTTTATCTTCTTTCACACTTATTTTTAAATGATCTTTTAACCAATCATACGTAATCTTCATCTGCTTAAACCTCTGTAATTTGAAGGAACATCAAGTGGATCAAAACCAAAATGATTTAGCCATCTATAGTCACAATCAAAAAACGCTCTTAAATCATTAATCCCGTATTTAAGCATTGCTAATCGGTCTATACCTATGCCAAAAGCATATCCTTGATATTTAGAAGGATCTACTTTTACATTTTTTAAAACATTAGGATGCACCATGCCACAGCCTAAAATTTCAAGCCACTTATCTCCTTCTCCAATAATTATTTTGCCGTCTTTTATTTCATAACCAATATCTACTTCAGCAGATGGTTCTGTGAATGGAAAATGACTAGGTCTAAATCTCATTTTAATTTTTTTGACTTCAAAAAATTCTTTAATAAAATAATTCAAGCATCCTTTCAAATGCCCCATATTAATATTTGTGTCAATATGCAAACCTTCTACTTGATGAAACATTGGTGCGTGCGTTTGATCACTATCAGACCTATAAGTTCTTCCAGGAGCAATGATCTTAAATGGAGGTTTGTCTTTTAGCATAGTTCTAATTTGAACTGGCGAAGTATGAGTTCGTAATAAAACCTCCTTATTTTCATCTAAGTAAAATGTATCATGCATATCTCTTGCTGGATGATTGTCAGGTGTGTTTAAAGCAGTAAAGTTGTTATATTCATTTTCAACATCAGGACCTTCCTCAACACTAAATCCTATTTCAGAGAAAATAGATGAAATTTCATCAATAGTTTGTGATACTGGATGAACTTTTCCTCTAACGAATGGTCTTTCAGGTAAAGTTATATCAACTTTTTCCTTTTCTAATTTTTCGTTTATTTTTTTTCCTTCTATATTACTAATTCTAGAAGTTATCAGATTCTGAAGTTCATCTTTAACTTTATTTAAATCTGATGCAAATTTTTTTCTATCGGTCTCTGGAATTAACCCTATTGTTTTAAATTTTGATGAAATTAAACCATTTTTACCAAAGAGCTCAGTTTTGATTTCATTTATTTGATCAATGCTTAAATCATTTTCAAGCTTTGATATAAACTGATCTCTAATATTTTTTATCTCTGACATATTAGTAGATTATTTCCTTAAGAAATAAAAACAATAGAGAAGATTAATTTAAAGCTGATTGAGCTTTTTGTACAATTGTTTTGAATGCTTCTGGGCTATCGTAAGCGATTTCAGCAAGAATTTTTCTATCTATTGCAATACCACATTTATTTAATCCATTGATAAATTTAGAATAAGTTAAGCCTTCAGCTCTAACTCCAGCATTGATTCTCTGTATCCACAATGATTTAAAATCTCTTTTTTTATTTCTTCTGTCTCTATAGGCGTATTGCAAAGATTTTTCCATAGCTTGCTTAGCAACCCTAATAGTATTTTTTCTTCTACCCCATTGACCTTTTACAGCTTTTAAAACTTTTTTATGTTTAGCTTTACTTGTTACACCTCTTTTAACTCTTGCCATTATTAACCTCTTAAACTGTAAGGCATGTATGACTTAACAATTTTTCCATCTTGTTTAGACAATGTTGTAGTGCCTCTAAGTTTTCTTATTTGTGAATTCGTTCTTTTTATCATGCCATGTCTTTTACCTGCCTGAGCAGAAATTACTTTACCCTTAGCAGATATTTTAAACCTTTTTTTTGCTGAGCTTTTTGTTTTTAGTTTTGGCATAATTCTGCGGACTTATACAAAGAAAGATATAATTTTACAACCTCTATTAAAGCTTATAAAGGCTGAATTACCATTATCATTTGCTTCCCATCAAACTTAGGATGCAATTCTACCTTACCGATATCCTTCATATCTTCTTTAATTTTGCCCATTAGTTCGTTTCCTAGATGGGAATGCTGAAGTTCTCTACCTTTAAATCTAATAGTAAATTTAACCTTATCTCCTTTAGCTATAAATTTTTTAGCATTTTTAACTTTAAATTCATAATCATGAGTTTCCGTAACAGGTCTCATTTTAATTTCTTTTAAAGAAACAATTTTTTGTTTTTTCTTTGCAAGATTTGCTTTTTTCTGAGCATCATACTTATATTTACCCATATCCATTATTTTACATACAGGAGGGTTTGTGTTGGGTGCTATTTCAATTAAATCTAAACCTTGATTTTTTGCCATTGAAATAGCTTCATTGGTATTCATCACTCCAAGATTTTCTCCATCACTAGCTATAACTTGTACATCAGGAGAAGAAATTCTATTATTAGATCTTGGACCTCTGTCCTTGGTTCTTCTTTGAAAATAATTTTGTTTTAATTCTGCCACTTAGTTTGATGATGCTTTATTTAAAGCAGAGAATGTTTTTAGGAATTGATCTATACCCATATTTTCTTGTTTATTAGAGTCTAATCTTCTAATCGTTACTGAATTGGAGTCAACTTCTTTTTTACCACAAATTAATAAAAGTGGTATTTTTGCTAAAGAATGATCTCTAATTTTGTAATTTAAATTATGATTTTTTAAATCTACTGCAGAACTTATACCTGTATTTTTAATTTTATTTGATACCTCGATGGCGTAGTCATTAAATTCCTCAGAAATAGGTATTACCATTGTCTGTAAAGGAGATATCCAAAATGGAAATTTGCCTGCATAGTTTTCAATTAATATTCCAATAAATCTCTCTAGAGAACCAAATAATGCTCTGTGCAACATAACAGGAACTTTTTTAGTTCCATCTTTATCAACATAAGAAGCATCTAATCTTGCAGGTAAATTTAAATCTACTTGCAAAGTTCCGCATTGCCAATCTCTACCAATTGCATCTCTTAAAACAAATTCAATTTTAGGACCATAAAAAGCTCCCTCACCTTTATTAATAGTATATTCTAATTTAGAAGCTTTGACAGCTTCAAGCAAAGAGGCTTCTGCTTTATCCCATACTTTATCATCACCGACTCTTACTTCTGGCCTATCTGCATATTTTAAAATCACATTCTCAAAACCTAAATCTTTATAAATATCTAGAATTAAATTAGTTACCTCTAAACATTCTCCAGTAATTTGATCTTCAGTACAAAAAATATGAGCGTCATCTTGAGTAAAGGCTCTTACTCTTAATAAACCATGTAAAGCGCCTGATGGCTCATAACGATGAACTTTGCCAAATTCAGCAAAGCGTAAAGGAAGATCTCTGTAACTTTTTAGGCCTTGATTAAATACCTGTATATGACCAGGACAATTCATCGGTTTAATCGCAAAAACTTTCTCATCTGGTGTTTCAGAAGTGTACATGTTTTCTCCATATTTTTCCCAATGTCCAGATTTTTCCCATAGTTGTCTATCTAGCACCTCTGGAGTATTTACCTCTTTATAACCAGCAGCATCTTGTCTGCTTCTCATATAGTTAATGAGTTTCTGAAATAAACCCCATCCTCTTTCATGCCAAAATACTGAGCCAGGGCTTTCTTCTCTAAAGTGAAATAAATTCATTTCTCTACCTAATTTTCTATGATCTCTTTTTTCTGCTTCTTCTATTCTTTTTAAATATTCATCTAGATCTTTTTGAGTTGCCCAACTCGTACCATATATTCGTTGCAACATTTCATTGTTTGAGTCTCCTCTCCAATATGCTCCAGATACTTTTGTAAGTTTAAAATATTTTCCTATTTTACCTGTAGATGATAGATGTGGGCCTCTACATAAATCATGCCATTCTCCATGAAAATAAATTGATACATCTTCATTTTCAGGTATCGCTTCGATCAACTCGGCTTTATAAATTTCTCCTTTTTTTTTAAAATGGCTAATTGCTTTGTTTCTGTCCCAAACTTCTCTTTTTGTTATTTCATTCCTATCGACAATCTCTTTCATTTTATTTTCAATTTTAACCAGATCATCCTCTGTAAATGGTTCTTTTCTAGCAAAGTCATAATAAAATCCATTTTCAATCACGGGTCCAATTGTAACTTGTGTGCCAGGAAATAATTCTTGAACAGCCATAGCTAGAATATGAGCTGTGTCATGCCTTATAGTTTCTAAGCCCTCAGGATTTTTTGAAGTAAAAATTTTTACTGAACAATCATTTTCAATTAAAAAATCAAGATCTTTAAGCTCACCATCAACACTTATGACCATAGCTTGTTTAGCTAATGATTTACTAATTTTTTCAGCTACTTCCAGTCCAGTAACTTTATTAGGAAAATC
>CACKIQ010000015.1 GCA_902600245.1 uncultured Pelagibacteraceae bacterium
TAATATCATTTCTCTTACAGACAAAATTCGTTCTTCATCAAAAAACATATGTTCAGTTCTGCATAATCCAATACCCTCTGCACCAAAATCTTTTGCTGTTTTGGTATCTTTTGGTGTCTCAGAATTTGTTCTTACTTTTAATTTCCTAAAACTATCTGCCCAAGACATTAACTTGGAAAAATCACCAGATATTTCTGGTTTCAAAGTTGAAACACTACCAGCAATAATTCTTCCTGTTGAACCATCTATAGTAATTACATCTCCTTCTCTAATTTCCAATGAAGGAGTTTTAAAAGATTTATTTTCATAGTTTATATCAATTTCACTTGATCCTGATACACATGGTCTGCCCATGCCTCTTGCAACAACGGCTGCATGACTTGTCATTCCCCCTCTAGCAGTCAAAATTCCTTTAGCAGCATGCATTCCTTGTATATCTTCTGGAGAGGTCTCTACTCTAACTAAAATTGTATCTTGCATCATTGCAGTTAGTCTTTCAGCCTCTTCTGATGTAAATACAACTTTACCACTGGCTGCACCTGGTGATGCTGGCAATCCATTTGCAATTACATTGATTGAGCTTTTTTCATCCAAAGTGGGGCGCAAAAGTGTATCCAAAGAGTTAGGGTCAATTCTTAAGACAGCTTCTTTTTTAGAAATTAATTTTTCTTTAACCATATCAACTGCAATTTTAACTGCTGATTTTGCCGTTCTTTTCCCTGATCTTGTTTGAAGCATCCACAGTTTATTATTTTCGACTGTAAACTCTACGTCTTGCATATCTTTATAATGTTTCTCTAATTTTTTTAAAATTTTATGAAGTTCTTTAAAAACTTTTGGCATAGATTCTTCCATAGATAATTCTTTTACTTTTGCATCTTGCCTAGCTTTTTTAGTGATGTATTGAGGTGTTCTTGTACCTGCTACAACATCTTCACCTTGTGCATTTATTAAATACTCTCCGTATATTTCATTTGATCCATCTGATGGATTTCTTGTAAACACAACACCTGTTGCACAATCATTACCCATATTTCCAAAAACCATTGATTGAACATTTACAGCTGTTCCCCACTCCGCTGGGATTTGATTTAATTTTCTGTAAACTTTTGCTCTATTACTTTCCCAAGATAAAAACACAGCAGATATTGCTCCCAGCAATTGTTCATGAACATCTTGGGGGAAATCTTTTTTTGTTTTTTCTCTTACTGTTCTTTTAAAATCTTCAATTAGTCCATCCCAATCACTTTCATCTAAATCTGTATCTAACAAAACACCTTTCGTAAGTTTGTAATTTTCAATTAATTCCTCAAAATGATAACCCTCTACACCCATTACAACATTACCATACATTTGAATGAATCTTCTATAACTGTCTTTGGCAAATCTTCCATTTGAAGTTTTAATTGCTAAAGCTTTGACTGTTTTATCGTTCAGACCTAGATTTAGAATAGTATCCATCATACCTGGCATTGATACTCTTGCACCAGACCGCACAGACAACAAAAGTGGATTTTTTAAGTCCCCAAATTTCTTAGAAACATCTTTTTCGATTAATTTTAGTTCTTTTTTAATTTGAGAAATTAAATTTTTATTTAATTTTTTTTTATCCTTATAAAAAATTTCACAAATTTTTGTAGATATTGTAAAACCAGGAGGCACCGGAAGACCCATTCTTCCCATTTCAGAGAGATTAGCACCTTTTCCTCCTAAAAAGTTTTTAGGATTTTTAATCTTTTTACTATCCTTAGAATTAAAGTTTAATATAAGTTTTTTCATTAATGGGAGTCGATTAGAGAAAAATTAACATAATTGTTGAACGTTTTACACATCATTTGGATTAGTTCCAGCCTATTCTTCCTTACGACTGGATCATCCTCGTTCACAATTACATTATCAAAAAAATCAAAAACCTCTCTTTTAACACTAGCTAAATTGTCCAATGTTTGAACATAATTTTCATCTTTATTAATGCCTGAAAAATATTTCCTTAATTCATTAATTTTTTTAAATAGGTTTTTTTCCAACTCAGTTTTAAAAATACCAGGGTCAGTTGTATTTGATAATTCTATTTTATTATTTTTTAATTCACCATCTAAAATGTTTGAGGCTCTTTTATAGCTTGCAATAATATCTAAACCATCTGGTTTGTTAATAATTTTATTTAAATGTTTAGCTTTATTAAAAATAATAACAGATTGATCTAAGTTAAAAGAACTGGTTGATGCTTGAACTATATCATTTCTAATATTTTCTTCCTTCATGTGATATTTTAATCTATCCATTAAAAAATCTGATAACTCATTTTGTAAAGATTTATTATGAATTTCAAAACCTTGATTTAAATACAGGCTTAAAGAATAATTAATTAAATCTTTTATTTTAAAATCTTTTTTATTTTCAACTATTGTTCTTATTACTCCTAATGCTAATCTTCTTAGAGCGTACGGATCTTTAGAACTTGTTGGCTTTTGATTTAAACCGAAAAAACCAACTAAAGTGTCTATCTTATCAGCTAAAGAAAGGGCTATGCTATATGGTTTTTTTGGGACTCTTGAGCCTGATCCTGTGGGTAAATATTGCTCACCTATTGCCAAAGCCAAATCTTTATCAAAACCTTGTGCAATAGCAAAATAACTTCCCATCACACCTTGTAGTTCTGGGAATTCACCTACTAGCTCTGATAATAAATCAACTTTACAAATTGATGCTGATAATTCAACTTTTTCTTTACTGATTAAAAGTTCATCAGATATCATTCCACCTAATTTTCTCATTCTTTGAGCTTTATCAAAATAATTTCCTAATCCTCTAAAATAATTCATTGATTTTAATTCAGTAACTTTTTTGACCATATTTTGAGATTTATCTTTTTTCCAAAAAAACTCTGCGTCACTTAATCTTGCTTCGACCACTCTTTCATTTCCTAATTTAATTAATCCCTTTTTATCTTTTTTGTTAGCAACCACTAGAAATTCATTAGTAATATTTTCTTTGTTATCAAATATAGGGAAATATTTTTGATGGTATTGCATTGTAATAATCAATATTTCTTTTGGAATCTTCAGAAATTTCTTATCAAATTCACAAAGAAGGATATTTGGTTGATCTGTTAAATCTACAACCTCATTAAGTAATCTAGGATTATGTTGAATCTTAATATTTTTATTTTTTAATATATTATTGAATTTTTTTTCTATTAACTTTTTTCTTTCGTTGTGATCAACGATAATGTCAATTTTTTTAAAAAAACTCTTATAATTTTTATAATCTAGGAATGACTTTTTATTTTCCTCAAATTCTTTATCAATAAAAGTTGAGTTAGAAGATGTTAGATGATGAAAATTAAAATTTAATTTTTTTTTATCAAATACAGCTAGAATTGATTTTAATGGTCTACCCCAATTTAGGTCAAAAGTTCCCCAATACATTGATTTTTTCCATTGAATTTTACTTAACAATATTGGGATAAATTCCTCTAGCAATTCACATGTATGCAATTTTTTTAATTTTGTCTTGAAAAAATAGAATTCTCCTTTGTCGGTTTTCTTTTGATAGAGATCCTTTTTTAATATTTTATTTGACCTAACAAACCCGTCTAGTGCTAGCTCTGGTGACTTGATATTTGGACCTTTAATCTCTTCAGATTTTAGTACAACATTTTTTTGAACACCCTCAAATAATACCACTAGTCTGTTTGGTGTTGAGTATGATGAGCTTTTTTTAAATAAAATTGATTTTTCTAAAAAAAAATTATTAAAACTTTTAAGTAAATCTTCCCTTAAATTTTGTTGTAGATTTGAAGGTATTTCCTCACTAAATAATTCTAAAAAAAATTCTGACATTATTTTTGACTATCTAACCAAATGCCTGCTGCAGATTTTGTAATATCTCTTATTCTAGCAATATAACCTGCTCTTTGTGCAACACTGATTGCACCTCTTGCATCTAAAATATTAAACACATGACTAGCTTTTAAACATTGATCATATGCTGGTAAAGAAATTTTTTTTTCTACCAAATCTTTTGCCTCGGTCTCATGCATTTCAAACATTTTCAAAAGTGTTTCTACATTTGCGTGTTCAAAATTGTATGCTGAAAATTCTTTTTCGGCTTGATGAAATACTTCATGATATTTTACACCTTCATCGTTCCATAATAAATCATAAACGTTTTTTTCTTTTTGAGTGAACATACAAATTCTTTCTAAACCATAAGTGATTTCAACTGATACAGGTTTACAATCAAATCCTGCCATTTGTTGAAAATAGGTGAATTGAGTAATTTCCATTCCATCACACCATACTTCCCATCCCAATCCTGCAGCACCTAATGTTGGACTTTCCCAATCATCTTCAACAAACCTTATATCATGATCATTATGATCTATTCCTATAGTAGATAAACTATTTAAATAAAGTTTTTTTATATTTTCAGGGGAAGGTTTAATTAAAACTTGAAATTGATAATAATGTTGCAATCTGTTTGGATTATCTCCATATCTTCCATCTGTAGGTCTTCTTGATGGTTGTACGTAGGCTGCTTTCCATGGTTTAGTTCCAAGTGATCTTAGGGTAGTAGCTGGATGAAAAGTTCCTGCACCAACCTCCATATCATAAGGCTGAAGAATAATGCATCCTTTTTTACTCCAAAATTTCTGAAGATTTAAAATTGTATCTTGGAATGTTTGAATTTTTTTTTTTTCTTTTTTTGCTTTAGAAACCATATCTTTGCCAAATTGATCTTTCATCTAAAATACTTGCTATTTGATCTACTTGATTGCTGGATGAGGAAAGTTTTTGACTTAACCATCCCTTTGATTTTTCAAATTTTTTAATTATTACATCTTCACCAAATTTATCCTTTAATATTTCATGTGCGTTACCTATTCCGTCAATCAATCCTAAATTTTTTGCTTTACTACCTGACCAAAACTCACCTGAAAAAAGTTCTACATCAGATTTTATTAATTTTGATCCTCTGCTTGTTTCAACAACATCTATAAAGTCTTTATGAAGATCCAATTGAATATTTTTTAATCTTTCAATATCCTCGTTTTTTTCTTCTAAAAATGGATCAAGTGTGCTTTTGTTTTTGCCAGCAGTATGAACTCTTCTTTCAACTCCAATTTTTTTTATCAACTCAGTAAACCCAAAAGAAGAATATATCACTCCTATAGATCCAATTATTGAACTTGAATTTGCATAAATTTCATCTCCAGCACAAGAAATCAAATAACCTCCAGAAGCTGCTACGTCTTCAGCGAATACAATAACTTTTTTTTTGTGTTTTTTTGCTTGTTGTCTAATAAAACTGTAGATTAAATGAGATTGGACTGGTGATCCTCCTGGAGAATTGATTGATATAGCAACACATGCCGCTTTTTTTAGAGAAAAAGCCTTTTTAATTAGTTCTTCTTGACCTGCAAAATCAATACCTTGTTTAAATTTTCCTGCATTACCAATAACCCCACTTAATTTTAAGTGAGCAACAATTTTTTTCTTTTTAAAAAAAGAGAACATAGGTAAGTCTTATAGAATTATTTATTGAATATAAAGACTACTTATAATTGAAGAAACTGGTGCGTCAATTGATAAGTAATATAAATAAACAAATTATACTAATTTAAAAATGTTATGGGAACAGTTGTACAGCTTAAAAATCAGATAAATAATTCATATTTTCAACTTAAAAACTCGGTTGAAGAAAAACTAGTTTTAACCGAAGAAAAAATAAAATCAAAATTATCTAGTGATGTACAGCTGGTTCAAAAAATGACAGATTATCACATAGAAACTGGAGGAAAAAGACTAAGAGCTTTACTAACCTTGGGTAGTGCAAAATTATGCGGTTACACTAAAGGCTCTAGAGATATAAATTTAGCTGCGTGTGTTGAATTAATTCACAGCGCAACGTTGATGCATGATGATGTAATTGATGAAGGCACTGTTAGAAGAGGAAAAGAAACTTTAAATAAAGTTTGGGGTAATCATTCGTCAGTCTTAATAGGAGATTATCTATTAAGTAGATGTTTTGAAATGATGGTAGAAGACGGAAACCTAGAAGTTTTAAAATTATTATCGTCCACTTCATCTAAAATTGCTCAAGGAGAAGTTCTACAACTTCAACACAAAGGTGAAGTTGATATACTTGAAGAAACATATTTAAAAATAATCTCAGCTAAAACGGCTGAGTTATTTGCAGCAGCAACTAAAGTTGGTGCAATTTTATCTGATGCAGAAGATAAAGAAAAAGATGCTTTAGAATTTTATGGAAGAAACTTGGGATTAACTTTTCAAATAGCAGACGACACATTAGACTATAATGCTGAGCTAAAACTATTTGGTAAAAAAATTGGTCAAGATTTTTTTGAAGGAAAAATTACCTTACCAATAATTTTACTTTTTCAGAAATTAGGAAATGATGAAAAGAAAATTTTATCAAATATCTTTAAAAAAGAGTTAAGATCAAGAGATGACTTTAATGAAATTATTGCTCTTATAAACAAGTATAAAATAATTCAGGAATGCTATCAAAAAGCACAGCACTATATAAATTTAGCCTCAAATTCTCTAAGTGTATTTAAAGACAGTGAAGAAAAAAATATTTTTAAAAGATTAACATCATTTAGTTTATCAAGAAATTTTTAAGGACTTAATAAAAATTTTATCCACCTCCCAGAGTTATCTTTATTATATTTTAGTCTCTCGTGGATTCTGTTCTCACCATCTAACCAAAATTCAATACTATCTGGAGATAAAATCCATCCAGACCAGTGACTTGGCCTTGGTACATCTGATTTATTACTATATTTTTTTTTGTAATCTTCTATAGATTTTAACAATTGTTCTCGTGAATTTAATTCTTCACTTTGCTTAGAGGCCCATGCTCCAATTCGACTTTCATAAGCTCTAGATGAATAATATTCATCTGCAACCTGATCAGAAACTAATGATATCTTTCCATTAATTCTTATTTGTCTTAGGAGACTTTTCCAATGGAAACACATCGCAGCATATGGATTTTCTTTTAATTCATTTCCCTTTTGACTATTTAAATTTGTATAAAATACAAATCCATCTTTGCTGAAATCTTTAAGTAAAACCATTCTAACTGAAGGAATGTTGTTTTTATCTGATGTGGCCAATGCAACAGCGTTTGGATCATTTGGCTCAGTTTTCTTTGCTTCTTCCATCCATTTATGAAATAAATGAATTGGATCATCTATATCAAGAAAGCAACTATTAAGACCTAAAGAGTTTTTTTGATTCATAATTTAAACAAAATAATCTATATAATATAAATAATGTCATTTAACACTTTTGGAAAGCTATTTCGTTTCACAACTTGGGGAGAATCTCATGGACCTGCAATTGGTTGTATTGTTGATGGTTGTCCTCCAAACTTAAATCTTAAAGAGCAAGATATTCAAATAGAATTGGACAAAAGAAAACCAGGACAATCTAAATTTACAACTCAGAGAAAAGAAGATGATAAAGTTCAAATATTGTCAGGAGTATTTGAGGGTAAAACTACAGGAACACCTATTTCTCTCATAATCTATAACAAAGATATGAGATCCAAAGATTATAATAATATTAAAGATAAGTTCAGACCAGGTCATGCAGATTTTACTTATTTTAAAAAATATGGAATTAGAGACTATAGAGGCGGCGGCAGATCTTCTGCTAGAGAAACTGCAGCACGAGTTGCAGCTGGAGCAATAGCAAAAATTGTACTTCAAAAAAAATTAGGAAAAAAATTTAGAGTAATTGGTGCTGTAACTCAGCTAGGAATACTTGGATGTGATACAAATCAATGGAACGATAAAGTAATTTCAAAAAATCCATTTTTTTGTCCAGATAAATCAATGATTAATTTATGGGAAAAATATTTGCTTGGTGTAAGAAAATCAGGATCCTCATGTGGAGCGGTGATTGAAATTAGAGCAAGAGGTATCCCGATTGGTTTAGGTGCTCCAATTTATTCAAAATTGGATACTGACATAGCTTCAGGTCTAATGAGTATTAATGCAGTTAAAGGTGTAAATATTGGTGCAGGAATGAACTCAGCACAATTAAGTGGAGAACAAAATTCAGATGAAATTTCTTCAAAAGGAAATAAATTAAAATTTAAATCAAATAAAGCGGGTGGAATTCTTGGTGGAATTTCTACGGGCCAAGAAATTATTGTTTCTTTTGCTGTCAAACCAACATCATCAATTTTAACTACTAGAAAAACTATAAATAAATTTGGGAAAAATACCTCAATATCTGTAAAAGGTAGACATGATCCTTGTGTTGGAATTAGAGCTGTACCAATTGGTGAAGCCATGATGAACTGTGTTTTACTTGACCACTACTTAATGAATAAAGCCCAATGTGGTTAGCTTAAATTAATTTTTCACAACTCTTATTGTCTCCTTTTGAAACAAAATATCAGAAATTTTCTTAGAAATTTGAGAACTGTTTAACCCAGCTTTATCATACATTTTTTTTGGATCATCTTGTTCTATAAATTTATCTGGTAAAGTCATTGATCTAAATTTTAAACCTTTATCAAATACTCCTCTTTCAGCTAATAAATTTTTAACATGAGAACCGAAACCACCTATTGATCCCTCCTCAAGAGTTATCATAAGCTCATGTTCCTTAGCAGATTTTAGTATAAGTTCTTCGTCTAAAGGCTTAGCAAATCTGGCGTCTATCAAAGTTGTTGAAACTCCTTTTGCTTTTAATTCCTCTACAGCTAACTTACACTCCTCAAGTCTAGTTCCAAGATTTAAAATACATACTTGTGTCCCTTGTTGAATAATTCTTGCTTTACCAATTTCAATTTTTTCGTCTATTGATGGGAGATCAACACCTACTCCAGTTCCTCTTGGATATCTAATTGCAGAAGGTCTGTCATTTATATCTACTGAAGTATTAATCATTTTAACTAGTTCAGCCTCATCACTTGCTGCCATTACCACAAAGTTAGGTAAAGTTGATAAGTAGGTTATATCAAATGAACCGGCATGTGTTGAACCATCAGCACCAACTAATCCTGCTCTATCTATCGCAAATCTAACTGGTAAACTTTGAATGGCAACATCGTGGACAACTTGATCATATGCTCTCTGTAAAAATGTAGAATAAATTGCAGCATATGGTTTGTATCCCTCGGTTGCTAAACCAGCGGCAAAAGTCACGGCATGTTGTTCAGCTATTCCTACATCAAACATTCTACTTGGAAACTCTTTTCCGAAAATATCCATACCAGTCCCTCCTGGCATTGCTGCTGTAATTCCAACTATTTTGCTATCTTTTTTTGCGTGTTTAACTAATGTGTTTGCAAATACTTTTGTATAAGCTGGAAGATTAGATTTACTCTTTAACTGTTCTCCAGTCTCAACATTAAATTTTGACACACCATGATAATGGTCATTTGCTTTTTCTGCATAAGAATAACCTTTTCCTTTTTGGGTTTTGATATGAATCATTATAGGACCCTCGTGTCTTGATTCTTTTGCATTTTTTAAAATTGGAACTAGGCTTGATAAATCATGACCATCTATAGGACCTGCATAATAAAAACCAAGTGAACTAAACAATGTGCCCCCAGTAACTGCTGAACGGAAAAAATCCTCTGCTTTTCCTGCTTTAGCACTAAATCTTTTTGAAAATGCAGATATAATTAATTTTAAAGTTTCTCTAAGGCTAAAATATATTTTACCAGTAAATAATTTTGCCAAGTAAGTTCTCATTGCTCCAACTGGTTTTGCAATTGACATATCGTTATCATTTAAAATAACAATCATTTTTGTTTTAGATGCCCCAGCGTTATTCATGGCTTCATAAGCCATACCTGCACTAATTGCTCCGTCGCCTATAACAGCTATTACATTGGAAGACTTATTTTCTAATTTATTTGCCTCTGCAATTCCTAATGCAGATGAAATAGATGTTGAGCTATGGGCGGCACCAAAAGGGTCATACTCACTCTCTGATCTTTTTGTAAAACCTGATAAACCATTGCCCTGCCGTAAAGTTCTAATTTTATCTTTTCTTCCAGTTAAAATTTTATGTGGATAAGATTGATGGCCAACATCCCATATTAATTTATCATTTGGTGTATCAAAAACATAATGAAGTGCAACTGTCAATTCAACCACTCCCAAACCAGCACCAAGGTGACCTCCTGTTTCTGAAACAGCACTTATCATTTCCTCCCTCACCTCATCTGCTACTTTTTGTAAATTATCTTCAGAAACTTTTCTTAAATCAGATGGAAAGTTGATATTATTTAAAAATTGATAGTTTTTTTTCATTTTTTTCTATTTAATATATAGTTTAATGTTTCATTTATTTTTTTAGATCTTGAACCATATTTTCTTAAATTCTTATTAATATCTTTTATTATCTTATCACAATACTTAAGTGAGTCATCATAGCCTATTAAATTTATAAGTGTTGCTTTGCCTTTTTTTTGATCTTTTCCTGTTTTTTTTCCTGCTTCAATAGAATTACTTTTCAGATCAATTAAATCATCAGCTATTTGGAATAATAGACCAATTTTTGATCCAATATTTTCAAAAAATTTAATTTCTTGGATAGTTTTTTTCTTGATTATTGCTGGAGCTGCACAACAAAAACTAAATAACATTCCAGTTTTTTTTATTTCCATTTCTAATATTTTATTCATTGATATTTTTTTTTTCTCATAACTTAAATCTAAATATTGCCCACCAGCTATTCCTAAATGTCCTGAACATTTTGATAATTTTTTGATAAGATTGATTTTTATCTTTTCATTTAATTTCAATTTAGGACTTGATAAAATTTCAAAAGCTAAAGTCAATAATGAATTTCCTGCTAGAACTGCTGTAGACTCACCGAATTTGATGTGAGTTGAAGGTTTTCCTCTTCTTATATCATCATCATCCATACAGGGTAGATCGTCATGAATAAGTGAATAAGCATGAATACATTCAACAGCCGAACCAACTATTATCAATGTTTTATAATCTATTGAAAATAATGACCCTAAATCTATTAAGATTTTAGATCTTATTTTTTTTCCACCTGGAAACAGACCATACTTCATGGGTGACATTAGCTGTGAATATTTCTGTGAATTAATATATTTTTTAAGAAATATATTTGTATCTTTAGCTATTTTATTAAGCTGTTTTTTCATTTTTTTTAGTTATCTCTTTAATCTTTTTATTAGTCTCTTCCCCAATAGATTTAAAATTTTTATGAAATTTCTTTTCAATAATATTATTTAATTTTAGAAGTTCTTGATAACTATCAACTGAATTGTTTAAATCATTTTCCTTCTCTAGAGACTCTATAATTTTATTTGCTTTTTCTGTAAGCTCCTCAACTGAATAATGATCATAATCAAGTGGTAATATTTTATCTTTCATATAATAATAATTATTAATACATGAAATCTATTCAATCAAATATCAAAAAAGCAAAAAAATATTTAGATAATAATCATTGTGTTGCAGTACCAACAGAAACTGTATATGGATTAGCTGCAAACGCTTACTCGAATAGTGCAGTTAAGAAAATATTTAGTCTTAAAAAAAGACCATTAAACAATCCGCTTATTGTCCATTATTATGATATTCAAAGACTTAAAGAGGACTGTGATATAAATGATAATTTAGTAAAACTTTACAAAAAATTTTCTCCAGGTCCAATAACTTATGTTTTGAAATTAAAAAATAAATCAAAAATATCAAAATTTGTAACTAATAATAAAAAAAGTATTGCTGTACGTTTTCCTAAACATACATTGTTCAGAAATTTATTAAAAAATTTAAATTATCCAGTAGCTGCACCTAGCGCAAATATATCTTCAAGATTAAGTTCAGTCAAACCATCTGATGTAAAAGAAGAATTTGGTTCAAAAATAAAATATATTTTGAATGGAGGAAAAAGTAAAATTGGAGTTGAGTCCACAATATTAAATCTTTTAAAAAAACCCTCACTTTTAAGATACGGAGGCCTAGATGCTAAAAAAATTGAAAAGGTTTTAAAAAAAAAATTATTAATTAGTACAAATTCAAAAAAAAAATTATCACCTGGTTTATTACCGTTACATTACTCCCCCGGGATACCTTTAAGAGTCAATGTTAAAAAACCAAAAAAAAACGAGGCTTACATATTAATAAAAAAAAGAAAATCAAAATTAAAAAACTATTATTATTTATCCAAAGTGAAAAATATAGAGGAGGCTGCAAAGAATTTATATTCAACTCTAAGAAAAATTAAAAACGATGGTTTTAAAATGATTGCAGTTGAAAAGATACCAAGCAAAGGTCTTGGTAAAACAATTAACGATAGATTAAAGAGAGCCTCTAAATATTAATGACTAATTCTATTGAAGTTATAAATCTTTCTAAAAAATATAAAGATAAAGAGGCTGTATCTAATATAAATTTTAAAATTAATGAAAATGAAATGGTTGGTCTTTTAGGACCCAATGGATGTGGAAAAACTACAACTATTGGAATGATTTTAGGATTACTAAAACCAAGCAACGGTAAGGTTTTAATCAACGGAGAGAATATTGAAAAAAATAAAATCTCTCTTCTTCATAAAATGAACTTTATTTCACCATATATTGAATTGCCTAAAAAACTTAAAGTTAAACAAAATTTAATTGTTTATGGGAAGTTATATAACATTCAAAATTTAAATGACCGAATAGATTACCTTGCAAATAAACTTAGATTAAAAGACCTTTTAAATAAAATTACTGGAGAACTTTCCTCTGGACAAAAAAACAGAGTAAGTCTTGCTAAAGCTTTAATAAATAATCCAACGGTGCTTTTGTTGGATGAACCCACTGCTTCATTAGATCCTGAAACTGGTGATTTTGTAAGATCATTTTTAGAAGATTACAAAAAGGAAAAAAAAATATCTGTTTTGCTTGCATCTCATAATATGGAGGAAGTGAAAAGATTATGCAGTTCTGTTCTAATGATGAAACAGGGTTTAATCGTTGATAGAGGAAAACCTGAAGAGTTAATAACAAAATATGGACGAAGAAATTTAGAGGAAGTATTTTTAGAAATAGCGAGAAAAGAAAAATGAATTTAATTAGAATTTACGGTCTTTTTTTAAGACACTTTTATTTAATAACTAGATCATTTCCAAGAATATTAGATTTAATTTATTGGCCTTCGATTCAAATTACTCTTTGGGGATTTATTTCTAATTTTTTTGCAGCTCATAGTTCTTATTACAGTGGTGCAGTAGGTGTCATACTTTCATGTGCAATTCTTTATGATTTTTTATTTAGAACAAGTATTGGTTTTAATATGTTGTTTTTAGAGGAAATTTGGAGCAGAAATTTTACAAATTTATTTATTGCTCCAATGAAAATAAGTGAAATAATTGTGTCTCTTGTTTTCACTGCTTTAATTAGAGCATTAATTGGTTTGATCCCAGCTATACTATTAACTTCTCCATTATTTGGTATTTCTTTATTAAAACTAGGTCTTCCTTTAGCATTTCTTTTCTTGAGCCTGTATTTATTTGGAATAACACTTGGTCTATTTGTTTCGGCAGGATTGTTAAGATTTGGACCATCTTTTGAAAATATTGCATGGTCAACCATGTTTTTATTGGCACCTTTTGGATGTATTTACTATCCAGTTGAGATATTACCAGAAATCTTCCAATCAATCGCTTTTGCACTTCCATTGGTTTATATATTTGAAGAGACTAGAAATATTTTAGTTAATGGGATTGTAAATTATGAAAATATTCTCACTGCAATTTATCTAAATGGATTTTATTTAATTTTATCAATTTTTGTATTTTATTACTCTTTTGATAAAGCAAGAGATAAGGGAACTTTAATAAATATGGGTGAATAAGTTGGTGCGCCTGCTAGGAGTCGAACCCAGAACCTCCTGATCCGAAGTCAGGCGCTCTATCCAGTTGAGCTACAAGCGCATATAGTATTAATATTATATTTTATGGAAAAAAACATTAATTTTATAGTCAAAGAAGATGAGAAGAATTTAAGGGTTGATGTTTTAATTAACAAAAGAGAGGAATTAATTAGTAGAACAAGAATTAAAAATTTAATTTTAAAAGAAAAGTTAACCCTAAATAATGAAATAATTAAAAGTCCATCAAAAAAAGTCTCTATTGGTGATTCTATAAATCTTAAGATTCCAGAGCCTGAAATAGCATCTCTTAAACCTTACGAATTTAAATTAGAAATAATATACGAAGATGATGATCTATTAGTAATTAATAAACCTGCTGGAATAATTATGCATCCAGGGGCTGGAAATTATGATAAAACAATTGTTAATGCATTGATGTATTATGATAAGAATTCTTTATCAAATATAGGTGATGAGTTAAGACCTGGTATTGTTCATAGAATTGATAAAAACACATCTGGCTTAGTTGTAATTGCAAAAAATAATGAAACTCATGAAAATTTATCAAAACAATTTAGTGATCATACAATTATAAGAGAGTACCAACTCTTAATATGGGGAAAATTAAGACCCTCCTCAGGAAGGATTGAAACATTTATAACTCGTAGTTCAAAAAATAGACAACTAATGGAAGTTAGTAGTTCTAAAGGTAAGAAAGCTATAACAAATTATAAAACACTTGAAATTTTTGAAAATCAAAAAACACCAACTTTAAGTTTAGTTGAATGCAAATTAGAAACAGGAAGAACACATCAGATAAGAGTTCATATGAACTTTAAAGGTAACAGTCTAGTTGGAGACGACAAATATAAAAAAAAATATAAAAAATTAAAAAATATTGATTTTGATATCCAAAATTCAATTACTAAATTAAATAGACAATTTCTGCATGCAAAAACTTTGGGATTTATACATCCACGTACTAAAAAAGAGATGGTTTTTTCCTCACTTTTGCCACAAGATCTAAATAATATTCTAAAAATGCTTAGAAACACTGAAGAATAAATTATTGAAAATTAGGTATAATTAATTAAATAAACACTTCTATGAGCACAACAATGAGCAACAATCTGCCAACCCTTTCTAATGAAGGTGGACTATCTGCATATTTAGAACAGATCAAAAAATTTCCGATGTTAGCTGCAGAAGAGGAATATATGCTAGCAAAAAACTGGAAAACGACTGGTAATATAAAAGCTGCAGAAAAGCTAGTCACTAGTCACCTAAGATTAGTTGCAAAGATTGCTATGGGCTACAAAGGATATGGTTTGCCTATTAATGAAATGATTTCAGAGGGAAATGTAGGTCTTATGCAAGCTGTTAAGAAATTTGAACCAGAAAAAGGTTTTAGATTGGCAACTTATGCAATGTGGTGGATTAAGGCTTCTATTCAAGAATATATTTTAAGATCTTGGAGTCTTGTCAAAATTGGAACTACTACTGCTCAAAAAAAATTATTTTTTAATTTAAAGAAAATTAAAAATCAAATTTCTCCAGAAACTGAAGGTGACTTAAGAGATGAACACGTTGATCATATAGCTAATAAGCTAGATGTAAGTAAAGAAGAAGTCGTTTCAATGAATAGAAGACTATCTGGAAAGGAGTTCTCGTTAAATGCTCAAGTTGGGGAAGATGGTGATGAATGGCAAGACTGGTTAGTTGATAAAGAACTTGATCATGACTTAAAGTTTGCTCATCACGAAGAAATGGAGCAAAGAAAAGATTTATTAAAAGACTCTATTAAAGTTCTTAACGATAGAGAAAGAGAAATCTTATACTCAAGAAGACTAAATGATGACCCAGATACACTAGAAGATTTAAGTAAAAAATATAAAATTAGCAGAGAAAGAGTTAGGCAAATAGAAAATAAAGCATTTGAAAAACTTCAAAAACATATGCTCCTATTAGCTAAATCAAAAAATCTTTTACCCGCAAACTAAACTTCAAAAGGGTTTTCTAGTAAAATAGTATCATCTCTTTCTGGACTAGTTGAAATACTTGATACTTTTGCACCAATAAAATCTTCAATAGAAAAAATATATTTTTTTGCATTTTCAGGTAAAGAGTCCAAATTTTTAACTCCACAAGTAGAAACTTTCCAGCCTGGAAAAGTTTCATAAATTGGTTTTATTTTTATCTGGTCTTCTACAGCAGCAGGTAAATAATCTATTTTTTTACCATCAAGCTCATAAGCAACACACATTTTAATTTCATCTAATTCATCAAGTACATCCAATTTTGTTAAAGCGATACCATCAATCCCTGAAACTTTGATAGTTTGTCTCACTAAAACACCATCAAACCATCCACATCTTCTTTTTCTACTTGTAACAGTTCCAAATTCTTTTCCACGTGTTCCTAAAAGTTCACCGATATCATCTGTTAACTCTGTTGGAAAAGGGCCTTCTCCAACTCTTGTTGTATAAGCTTTTGTAATTCCAAGAACATAATTTATTGAATTAGGGCCACAACCAGTTCCTGTAGCTGCGCTTGAAGCAACAGTATTAGAGGAAGTTACAAAAGGATAAGTTCCATGATCTACATCAAGTAAAATACCTTGTGCTCCTTCGAATAAAATTTTCTTTTTTTGTTTTTTAAACTGATCAATCTTTAGCCAGACTGGCTGAGAAAATTCTAATATTTTTGGTGCAATTTTAAGCAAATCAGATTTAAGCTTAGCTTTCTCAAAAATTTTTTTTCCTAGGCCTTTTCTAATTGCATTATGATGAACTAATACAGTCTCAAGTCTTTGATCTAAATTTTTTTCAGATCTTAGATCCATAACTCTTATAGATCTTCTTCCAACTTTATCTTCGTATGCAGGTCCTATTCCACGTCTTGTAGTTCCTATTTTGCTTTTTCCTGCTGAATCCTCTCTAATCTCGTCCATTTCTCTATGAAAAGGCAAAATTAAATTTGCAGATTCCGAAATAATAAAATTATTTACATTTACTTCTACACCTTTAGATTTTATTTCTTCTATTTCATCTAATAAAGCCCATGGATCAACGACAACTCCGTTGCCAATAATTGATATTTTACTTTTTCTAACTATTCCAGATGGCAATAATCTCAATTTATATGTAACACCATCAATCACTAAAGTATGGCCAGCATTGTGACCTCCTTGGAATCTTATTACTACATCAGCCTGTTCAGATAACCAATCAACAATTTTTCCTTTCCCTTCGTCTCCCCACTGAGATCCAACAACGACTATATTTTTCATTATTTAAATTTTCTGTTTACTTTTAAGGAATTGAGATGGTTAATTGGGCCATTACCTTTTCCATATTTGGGGTTTGATTTTATTGCAGAATTTACATACTTAATCCCAAGCTCACAAGATTTCTTTACTGTTTTTCCACATGATAAAAAAGTTGTAACTGAGCTAGATAAAGTACAACCTGTACCATGAGTATTCTTTGTTTTGTGACGTTCGCTTTTAAAGATCTTTAGATCTTTTGTGTTTATTAAAATATCTAATACATTTTTATGTTTTAAATGACCACCTTTTATAAGTACATTTTTAGCTCCTAAACCTATAAGTTTATTAGCGGCAAAAATCATATCCTCTTTTGTTATAATTTTTGTTTTAGTTAAAATTTCTGCCTCTGGAATATTAGGAGTAATAAGTGATACTTTTTTAATTAGTTTTAATTTTAAAAATTCAATAGCTTTATTATCTATCAGTTTAGCCCCTCCTTTAGCAACCATTACTGGATCTAATACAATTTTTTTGACTTTAATTAAATCCAAAGCTTTTAGTACTATTCTAATAACTTCTGAGGAATGCAGCATACCAATTTTTATTGCATCAGGTCTTATGTCTTTACAACTATAAATAATTTGATTGAAAATTTCTTTTGGATTAATCCCAACAATTGATTTCACGCCTGTAGTATTTTGTGATGTAACTGCTGTTATTGCTGTCATTGCATAAGAACCAAGAGCAGTGATAGTTTTTATATCAGCTTGAATACCTGCTCCGCCAGATGAGTCAGATCCGGCAATAATTAAAATTTTAGAATTAGGTTTCAATTTATTTTATTTTTTTTGTAATCATGTTCACACATTTGTAAAGAAGAGATTTATTTTCACTTTCACACATTACTCTTATTTTAGATTCTGTGCCTGATTTTCTGACTAAAATTCTTCCTTTACCTTTAATTAATTTATTTGCAACTTTTATAGTTTTTTTTATCTGTGGAAAATTAATAATATTTTTATCATTTACTTCGATATTTTTTAAAAGCTGGGGTGTTTTCTTAAATTTTTCAAAAAATTCACTTGCTTTTTTTCCTTTTCTTAAAGCAAATAAAGCCTCTAAAGCTACAAGTAAGCCATCTCCCGTGGTAGCAAATCTTCCTAAAATGATATGACCTGATTGTTCACCACCTAGATTAAATTTATATTTTTGCATTTTTTCTTTAACATATCTGTCACCAACATTTGCTCTGATAAATTTAATTCCCTCTGATTTAAAGTATTTTTCTAAACCATAATTAGACATCAATGTTCCAACAACTCCTCCTCTTAACATTTTTTTACTTTTCCATCTTGCTGCTAGTGCTGCTATAATTTGATCTCCATCAATTATATTACTTTTCTCATCGCACATTATAATTCTATCGGCATCTCCATCTAAAGAAATGCC